>CANPVU010000018.1 GCA_947581765.1 uncultured Bacilli bacterium | reverse complement strand
TATTATCAAATGTAATGAGTGAAAAAAATCTTACTGTTGCAGATATAATTATAGAAAGAAATGCATAATTTTCTTAATAATAAAAGGAAGTGATTTAAATGGACAATCGACAAAATTCGACAAATATTAACTGGTATCCAGGCCATATGGCAAAAACAAAAAGACTTATATCGGAGAATATCGATTTAATCGATGTTGTATATGAGGTTATAGATGCAAGAATGCCTTTATCATCAAAAGTAAAGGATATAGATAATTATATTAAGAATAAACCAAGAATTTTAATAATGACAAAAAAAGATTTATGTGATACTATAGAAACTGGCAAGTGGATAAAATATTACGAAGAACAAGGTTATAGGGTTTTTAGTGTAAATCTAGAAGAAAATATAAGTTTAAAACCTTTAATTAAACTTACTGAAGAATTAGTTGAAGAGCAAAATATTAAACGCGAACAAAAAGGAATGATGAAAAGAAAAACTAGAGTATTAGTAGTTGGTATTCCAAATGCTGGTAAATCAACATTAATAAATAGACTAGTTGGAAAAAAAGTATTAAATGTTGGAAATAAACCTGGTGTTACTAAACAACTTAATTGGATTAGAATTAATGATAATCTTGAACTATTAGATTCTCCAGGAATATTATGGCCAAAATTAGATAATGAAACAGTAGCATATAATCTTGCATCCTTAACGGCTATAAAACAGGAAGTTTTACCAATTAGTAAAGTAGTATTTTATATTTTAAAAACTTTAAATAAATATTATCCAGAAAAAATAAAGGAAAGATATAATATTGATGAATTTAATGAAGATGAATACGAAGAAGCATTGATAACTATTGGAAAAAGAAGAGGGTGTTTAGTAAGTGGTGGACAAGTTGATTATGATAAGGTTTATAATATAGTTTTAAATGATATAAAAAATGGATTTATAAAGAATATTACATTTGATAGATATGAATGAAATTAATCCTAAATTAGTTAATTCATTAGCGCTTGCATATTTAGGTGATAGTATATATGAAATATATGTAAGAGAATATTTAATTAGAAAAAATATACAAAAAGTAAATGAACTTCAAAAAGAGGCAGTAAAATATGTAAGTGCTAGAGGGCAATATAGTTATTTAAAACTTATGATTGATAATTCATTTTTAACAGAAGAAGAATTATCTATAGTAAATAGAGCTAGAAATCATAAATCACATGCACAACCTAAAAATACAGATATAATAACTTATAAACATTCTACAGGATTAGAAGCTTTAATTGGATATCTTTATTTGGAGAATAATAAAAAGAGAATAGATGAAATAATGAACTATATATTTACAAGTTAATTATTGGAGTGATAATATGTATGTATTTGGAAAAAATGTAGCACATGAAATATTAAATAGTAATAAAAAAATAAAGAAAGTATATATTAGTGATAAATTTAACGATATTGAAATAATAGATAAAATTCGTGATAAAAAAATACCTATTCAAAAATTACAAAAAAATGAAATGAATAAAAAAGTATCTGGACTACACCAAGGTATAATACTTGATGTGGAAGATTATAAATATTCTACTTTAGAAGATATAACTAGTGATGAAAATGCTTTAATAGTTATATTAGATCACATAGAAGATCCACATAATTTTGGTGCAATTATAAGAACATGTGAAGCAACTGGTGTATCTGGAATAATAATTCCTGAGGATAGGGCTTGTGACGTTAATGGTACAGTTGTTAAAACTAGTGTTGGTACATCAGAAAAAGTTAAAATAGTTAAAGTAAAAAATTTGGTTAACACTATAAAAAAACTAAAAAAAATAGGATTTTGGATATTCGGAACAGATATGATGGGAACTGATTATAGAAAATTAAACTATAGTGGTAAAGCAGCAATAATATGCGGAAATGAAGGTTCAGGTATGGGAAGGTTAGTTAGTGAAGAGTGTGATTTTATAGCTAGTATTCCTATGAATGGAACTGTAAATAGTTTAAATGCATCAGTAGCAACTGCTATAATAGTATTTGAAGCTATGAAAGTAAGAGGTTTATAATATGTCTTATTCTGATATGAATGATTATGAATTATTATATTATATTAATGAAAATAACGAAGAAGCAAATAATATAATTATAAAAAAGTATGAGCCACTTATAAATTCTATGGCATCTAGAATGATAAAGAGTTGTCAATATTTAGGATTAGAAAAAAGTGATTTAATTCAAGAGGGAATGATAGGATTAAACCATGCTATAGGTTATTTCAATGAACAAAAAGATATAACTTTTTATACGTATGCTAAAACTTGTATAGAAAGAAAATTAATTAGTACTATAGTAGCTGCTAAAAGACTTAAACATAAAACTTTGAATGAATCAATTTCTTTTGATTCTAATGATGATGGAACATTAGATTTCCTTTTAAAAGATGAATCTTCAAATCCAGAAAAAATAGTTGTTGATGAAGAAATTAATAACGAAAAAATTGAGCTTGTAAAAAATAAGCTTACAGATTTAGAAAATCAAGTATTTGATTTGATGCTATCATATTTTAACTATAAAGAAATAGCACAAATGTTAGATAAGGAACCAAAGCAAATTGATAATGCAATACAAAGGATAAAATCAAAGGTCAAAGAAATAATGAAACAATATGACAATAAATAAAAATATTTTGTAGATTTTGTTGCATAACATTGCTTAAATTTATTATAATAAAAGTGGTGATGGTATGAAAGCATTAGTAACGGGAGCATCTTCGGGAATAGGAAGAGATATAGCTAGAGAATTAAGTTTGAGAGGATATGATTTAATTTTAGTAGCTAGAAGAAAAAAAAGATTAGAAGATTTAAAAAAGGAATTTAAAACTAATGTAGAAATAATCTCATGTGATTTATCTAGTACATTTAATTGTATGAAATTATATGAACAAGTAAAAGGTGAAGATATAGATGTTGTTATAAATAATGCAGGATTTGGACTAGCTGGTGAATTTACTTCTACAAAGTTAGAAAAAGAATTAGATATGATTGATTTAAATATAAAATCAGTTCATACATTAACGAAATGTTTTCTATCTGATTTTAAAAAGAAAGATAAAGGCTACATATTAAATGTTGCCTCACTTGCAGCGTTTCAACCAGGCCCACTAATGGCTACATATTATTCTACAAAAGCCTATGTATTTAATCTTACTTTAGCAATTTATGAAGAATTAAGAAAAAATAAAAGCAATGTATACGTAGGATGTCTTTGTCCAGGACCGGTTGATACTGAATTTAATAAGGTAGCAAAAGTAGAATTTAAACTACCTAGTTTGAGTAGTGAATATGTAGCTAGATATGCAGTTAAAAAAATGTTTAAAAGAAAACTTATAATTATGCCAGGTATAAAAATTAAAATTGCAAGTTTTGCTTCAAAAATTGCTCCATACAAACTAAAATTAAATACTGTATATCACATTCAAAGAAGAAAAATTAAATAAACTGTTATTAATTAATAATATATTTATTGACATTAATACTTCAATGTGCTATTCTATCTTTAGACACATGGAAGTGTTTTTATTTTGAAATAAAATAAGATTGGGTGAAAAAATGAAAAGATTAGCTAGATTTTTTGTAAATGTAAAAAAAGAAATGAAAAAGGTAAGATGGTTAAGTAAGAAAGAACTTAGTAAGTATTCTATAGCAACTATTTTCTTTGTAGTTGTATTTATGGGATTTTTTGCATTGTCCGATGCATTATTAAGTGTACTAAGAATGGTGATTAAATAATGGAAAAAGAATGGTATGTTGTTAACACTTATTCTGGGCATGAGAATAAGGTAAAAGAAAAATTAGAAATGCGTGCTAGTACAATGGGAATGGAAGATTATATTTTTAGAGTTGTTGTTCCAGAACAAAAAGAAATTGATTATAAATCTGGTACACCAAAGGAAAAAGTAACAAAGATGTTTCCAGGGTATATTTTAGTTGAGATGATTATGACGGATGAAGCTTGGTTTGTAGTTCGTAATACTCCAGGAGTAACTGGATTTATAGGATCAAGTGGTAAGGGTGCTAAACCATTCCCATTAACTCCACAAGAAGTTGATAATATATTAGGAAGTATGGGAATGAGTAGATTGGATATTGAAAATGAAATATCTGAAGGTGACTCTGTAAAAGTAATAGCAGGAGCATTTGCTAATATGTTTGGTAAAGTAAGAAGTATAGATTTAGCTAACCAAAAGTTAGAAGTGGTTCTTGATTTATTTGGACAAGAAACAGTAGTAGAAGTTGAATTTAATGAAATAGAAAAAGTTTAGAGTATACATCATAGTAGTTATTTTTATCCTATTTTATAATAGAATATTAACCAATAATTGAGTAAAAATGTTTACAAATTGTTTATTTTGTGATATTATTAGTTCGCTATATTTCATTTGAATATAGATTTTGTGGGAGATTTTTGATTGCGGATATCATTTGAACCACGGCGAAAAAATTTTTATAGGAGGTGTTTTTCGTGGCACAGTTAGTTAAAAAATATGTAATACAAATACCTGCAGGAAAAGCAACACCAGCTCCACCAGTAGGAACTGCACTTGGACCAGCAGGAATTAATTTACAAGAATTCTGTACAAAATATAATGATGCAACAAAAGATAAGATGGGTGATATCTTACCAGTAGAAGTATCTGTCATGGATGATAGAACATTTACATTTATTATTAAGACTCCACCAACTGCATTCTTAATTAAGAAAATTGGAAAGATTAAGAAGGGTTCATCAAAAGGTAAGTCAGAAATAGTAGGTAAGTTAACAAAAGCTCAGGTTAAAGAAATTGCTGAGATTAAATTACCAGATTTGAATTGTTATGATATAGAAGAAGCTATGAAAATAGTAGAAGGTACTGCTATTAACATGGGCGTAGAAGTAGAACAATAATTGAATATATAATTCCTATGTGGGAGGAATTAAATTATCCGCGTATACCACACAAGGAGGTAAAAAATGAAAAAAGGAAAGAAATATGTAGAAGCTGCTTCTAAAGTAGAAAAGAATAAATTATATACAAAAGAAGAAGCTATCAAATTAGTTAAAGAAACAAGCGTAGCTAAATTTGATGAATCTGTTGAATTAGTTTTAAGATTAAATCTTGATACTAGAAAAGCAGATCAACAATTAAGAGGTGCTACAGTCTTACCTAATGGCATTGGTAAAACTAAAAGAGTATTAGTTATTGCTAAAGGTGATGCAGCTAGTCAAGCTAAAGAAGCTGGAGCTGATTATGTTGGAGATATGGACATGATTGAAAAAATTGAAAAAGAAAACTGGTTCGATTTTGATACAATTATTGCAACTCCAGACATGATGCCTGCATTAGGAAAAATTGGTCGTGTTTTAGGACCTCGTGGATTAATGCCAAACCCAAAAACAGGAACAGTAACAATGGATACAAAACGTGCTGTTGAAGATGTTAAAAAGGGTCGTGTTGAATATCGTACAGATAGTTATGGAAATGTTGCTGTAGCTATTGGAAAAGTTTCATTTGATGAACAAAAATTAATTGAGAATTTAAATGCATTTGTTTCATTAATAAATAAGACAAAACCATCTGTAGTTAAAGGAAAATATATTAAAAATATTTCAGTATCAACTACAATGGGTCCTGGAATAAAGATCGATTCAAATTCATTTGAAAATTAGTATTTACAAAGATTAAATAGTGTGTTATAATACTCACATGAAAGCGAATAGTACCGTAGACAGTAGGTGATGAAAGTCTTAATATCCTACCGAGGAGATTAGAAAAGAACTCTTAGTCCTTATTACGGTCGTAATAAGGATTTTTTTAAACGGTATTGCACAATAATTGAGGAGGTGTAATATGGCTAATCAAAAAGTATTAGAGAAAAAACAAGAAATAATTGATGAAATAGCAAAAAATGTTCAAGAATCTAGTTCATTTATATTTCTTGAAAATCATGGTTTAACTGTTAGTGAAACTATGGAACTAAGAAGAAAATTAAGAGAAAGTAATTCTGAATTAAAAATTTATAAGAATACTTTGGTTAACAGAGCTTTATCTACATTAAATATTGATTTAAAAGATGAGTTAAACGGACCAAAAGTAGTAGCATTTGGTAAAGACATTGTTGAGCCAATTAAGGCTGTTAGCAAATTTATCGAAACACATCCAAACCTAGAAATGAAATTAGGAATTGTGGATGGAGAAATTACAGATTTGGCTACATTAAACAAGTATGCAACAATACCATCAAGAGATGGATTACTTACTATGTTTGCTGGTGGCTTAATTGAACACACAAGAAATATAGCAATATGCATAGATTTATATGCAAAAAAATTAGAGAAAGAACAATAATTAAAAATATAAAGGAGGAATTTTAAATGGCAAAAATAGAAAATAAAGATATTATTGAAGCTTTAAAAGAAAAAAATTTATTAGAGCTTAAAGAATTAGTTGATTTAATGAAAGAGGAGTTTGGAGTTGATCCATCTGCAGCAGTAGCTGCTGCTCCAGTAGCAGGTGGAGCTGCTGCAACAGAGGAAGGACCAAGCGAATTTGATGTTGTATTAGCAAGTGCTGGACCTAACAAGATTAACGTTATTAAGATAATTAAAGAAATTACAGGATTAGGATTAGGAGAATCTAAAGCTATCGCTGATAACGGTGGAGTTGTTAAGGAAAAAGTTGCTAAGGATGAAGCTGAAGAACTTAAAGCTAGATTTGAAGAAGCTGGAGCAACAATTGAATTAAAGTAGTAATTATATAACAGTTAATAGCCTATACTTTTTAGTATGGGCTTTAAGTGTTTTTAGAATAATGTTTTTGGAGGAAAGTATGGCATATTATTTTGATAAAAATCCAACTTCTGATAGCCATGAAAATTTAATAAAAGTTTTTATCAATAATACTAGATTTTGCTTTTTTACAGATAATGATGTCTTTTCAAAAAAAGGATTAGATTTTGGTACTAGAACTTTATTAGAAGCAATAAACATAGATAATGTACATGGTAAAATATTAGATTTAGGTTGTGGGTATGGACCTATTGGAATATATTTAGCTCATTATAATAAAGATGTTGATATGCTAGATATTAATATGCGCGCTATAGAATTAGCTAAAAAAAATGCAGAGCTTAATAAGGTTGATGTGAATGTTTTTCAAAGTGATATGTATCAAAATGTAAATAAAAAATATGATTATATTGTTAGTAATCCACCAATAAGAGTAGGTAAGGATATACTTTATAAATTATTATTTGATGCAAGTAATTATTTAAATGCTGATGGACATTTAATTATTGTTGTAAATAAAAATCAAGGTGCTAAAAGTTTGATAAAAAAATTGGAAGAAAAATATTTAGTAAATGTTATTACAAAAAACAAAGGTTTTTTTGTAATAGATTGCCAAAATCATTGACAAGTTGTTTGGTATTTGGTAAAATTATAAATTGGTGACATGTATTATTTGGTACCGTTATACATGATCTAAAAATATAGTTTATGGGGTGAAACAGTGGCTTATACAGTAAAAAAATTCGGTGATTATCGAGAAAGAAGAAGTTATGAAAAAACTAAAAACGCAATTGAATTAAACAATTTATTGGAAATTCAAAAGAAGTCATATGATTGGTTTATGACTGAAGGAATTAAAGAAGTATTTGATGATATCTTTCCAGTTGAAAGCTTTACTGGAAATTTAACATTGGAATTTGGTGAATACTCATTCGATGAGCCAAGATACTCAATAAAAGGTTGCAAAGATAGATATGCAACTTATGCTATGCCTTTAAAGGTAGAAGCAAGATTATTTAACCAAGAAACTGGTGAAGTTAAAGAACAAGAAATATACTTAGGTGATATGCCTATAATGACAGAAAGTGGTACATTCGTTATTAATGGAGCAGAGCGTGTTATTGTATCACAATTGGTTCGTTCCCCAAGTGTATATTTTGGTAAAGAAGTAGATAAGAAAAATGGTAAACTTATAATTACTTCTCAAATAATTCCATCACATGGAACATGGCTTGAATATGAAACTGATGCAAGAGATGTTATATATGTTAGAATTGATCGTACTAGAAAAGTTCCAATTACTACATTACTAAGGGCATTGGGTTTATCAAGTGATGCTGATATTATTGACTTATTTGGTGAAGATGAATATTTACTTCGTACTATTGAAAAGGATTCAAATAAAAATACTGATGAATCTTTAATTGATATACATTCTAAATTAAGACCTGGTGAACCAAGTACGTTAGATAGTGCTAAAAACCAATTAATATCTAGATTCTTTGATTCATTTAGATATGATTTAGCTAGAGTTGGACGTTATAAATTTAATAAAAAATTAAATATTGTTGATAGATTACTAGGTTGTAAATTAGCTGAAACTATTAAAGTTGATGGAGAAGTTGTTGCTGAAAATGGAGAAGTAGTAACTAAAAATTTATTAGAAAAGTTAAAAGTTGTATTTGCTAATGGATATGGATTAAAAGAAACTTTAATAAATCAAGAGCTTGATTCATATAACAAAGTTCAAACAGTTAAGGTTTATTCTAAGAAAAATCCAGAAAAAATTATTACAATAATAGGTAATGATCAAAGTATAGATTTAAAAAGATTAACAATATCTGATGTTTATGCATCTGTATCATATTATTTAAATTTACATGAAGGTATAGGAAATTATGATGAAATTGACCATTTGTCAAATCGTCGTGTTCGTCAAGTAGGAGAGTTACTACAAAATCAATTTAGAGTTGGAATTAGTCGTATTGAAAGAGTTATACGTGATCGTATGTCTACTCAGGATATATCAGAAGTAACTCCAAAATCTTTAATTAATATAAGACCATTAACCGCTACTATAAAAGAATTTTTTGGTAGTAGTCAGTTATCTCAATTCATGGATCAAACAAACCCAGTAGCAGAGCTTGCAAATAAAAGAAGATTATCTTCTTTAGGACCAGGTGGTTTATCTCGTGATCGTGCTGGTATGGAAGTTCGTGATGTTAATCCTTCACATTATGGAAGATTATGTCCAATTGAATCACCAGAAGGACCAAATGTTGGTTTAATTACAGCACTAGCAAGTTATGCTAGAATAAATGAGTATGGATTTATTATGACTCCATATCGTAGAGTTATAGATGGAAAATTAACAGATGAAATAGTATATATGACAGCTGATGAAGAACTTGATTATCATATTTCACAGGCAACAGTTGCACTAACAGAAAATGATGAATTTGTAGATGAAAGAGTTCCTGTTCGTTATCGTGGTGAAAATATCATGATTAACTCTAAAGAAGTTGATTATATTGACGTATCTAGTCAACAAGTTGTATCTATTACAACAGCAGGTATTCCATTCCTTGAACATGATGATGGAAAACGTGCTTTGATGGGTTCTAACATGCAACGTCAAGCAATTCCACTTCTTAAGGCTGAAGCTCCAATTGTTGGAACTGGTATAGAAGCTATTTCTGCAAGAGATAGTGGTGCTGTTATTATTTCAAAAGCAGATGGTATAGTTGATTATGCTGATTCTAAAAAAATACTTATTAAGACAAAGTCTGGAATTGATACATATTATTTAAGTGGTTTTGATTGTAGTAATGCTGGAACTTGTTATCATCAAGTACCAATAGTTCGTACTGGAGACGAAGTAAAAAAAGGTCAAATTATTGCAGATGGTCCAAGTACTGATAAAGGAGAAATGGCATTAGGTAGAAATGTTAGAGTTGCATTTATGAATTTTAACGGTTATAACTATGAGGATGCTATTATATTAAACGAGAGATTAGTTCGTGATGATGTTTATACATCTATACATATTCAAGATTATCAGATTGAATGTCGTGATACTAAGTTAGGACCTGAAGAGTTTACAAGAGATATACCAAACGTTAGTGAGGAAAGTCGTAAAAATCTTGATGAAAATGGAATTATTGCAATTGGTACTGAGGTAAAAGATGACGATATTCTTGTAGGTAAGGTAACTCCTAAAGGAATGGCTGAACTTACATCAGAAGAGAAACTTTTACATGCTATATTTGGTGAAAAAACTCGTGAAGTTAGAGATACTTCACTTAGAGTTCCACATGGTGGTGGAGGTATTGTACACGATATTAAAATATTCACTAAAGAAGATAATGATGAATTACCAGCAGGTGTTTCAAAAATAATTCGTGTATATATCGCACAAAAGAGAAAAATAACTGTCGGAGATAAAATGGCTGGACGTCATGGTAATAAAGGTGTTATATCACTTGTATTGCCTAGTGAGGATATGCCATATACAAAAGATGGTGAACCAATTGATATTTTACTTAACCCACTTGGAGTTCCATCTCGTATGAATATAGGACAAATTCTAGAAATGCATTTAGGTATTGCTGCACAAAAACTTGGAATTTATGTTGCAACACCAGTATTTAGTGGTGCTACTCGTGAAGAAATAATAGATGCATTAAAAGAAGCTGGCCTTGATGAAGATGGTAAGACTATACTATATGATGGTCGTACAGGTGAACCATTTGATAATAGAATAAGTGTTGGTGTAATGTACATGATTAAATTACATCATATGGTTGATGATAAGTTACATGCTCGTTCAACAGGACCTTATTCAATGGTTACACAACAACCATTAGGTGGTAAAGCACAATTTGGTGGACAAAGATTCGGAGAAATGGAAGTATGGGCACTTTATGCATATGGTGCTGCACATGTATTACAAGAAATGATGACAATTAAGTCAGATGATGTTGTAGGACGTGTTAAAGTTTATGAGGCAATTGTAAAAGGTGCACCAATTCCAAAATCAGGAATTCCAGAATCATTTAGAGTATTAATAAAAGAATTCCAAGCATTAGGACTTGATATAAGTGTATTAAATGAATTAGGTAATTTCGTAGATTTGAAAGAACTAGAAGAAAATGAAAAAGATGGATTTGCACCTGCTGAGGAAAATACTAAAGAAGTAGTTGTTAATAAAGTAGGTTCAGAGTCTAATGAAGAGATTTTCGAAGAATATGAAGATGATTTTGCAGAAGAAGATTATGATAATTCAGATGACTTTAACTTTGAAGACGAAGATGAAGAAAACGATGAATTTGATGAAGAAAATTTTGATATGACAGATGCTGACTTAGAAAATTTGGAAGGGGATGAGCAATAATGGATGTTAATAACTTTGAAGGATTAAAGATTGGTATTGCATCACCTGAAAAAATTCGTTCTTGGTCTTATGGAGAAGTAAAAAAAGCAGAAACAATTAATTATCGTACATTAAAACCAGAACGTGATGGATTATATTGTGAAAAAATATTTGGACCAACTAAGGATTATGAATGTGCTTGTGGAAAATATAAGAGATTACGTTATAAAGGTATAGTATGTGATAGATGTGGAGTAGAAGTAACACGTGCTAAAGTTCGTCGTGAACGTATGGGACATATTGAACTTGCTACTCCAGTGTCTCACATTTGGTTCTTTAAAGGTGTACCATCTCGTATGGGATTAGTACTTGATATGTCACCTCGTGACTTAGAAGAAGTATTATATTTTGTTTCATATGTAGTATTAGACCCAGGACCAGCACCACTTGAGAAGAAACAAACAATAAGTGATAAAGAATATCGTGCTTATTATGAAAAATATGGTAATTCTTTTAGAGTTGGTATGGGTGCAGAAGCAATTAAAGAATTGCTAGAACAAGTTGACTTAGAAAAAGAATTAGAACAAATAAAATCAGAATTAGAACAAATAAAGGATTCATCTAGTCAAAAACGTGTACGTCTTGTAAAACGTTTAGATATTTTAAATGCATTTATTGAATCTGGTAATAAACCTGAATGGATGATTTTAACAGCACTTCCAGTTTTACCTCCAGAATTAAGACCAATGATTCAACTAGATGGTGGAAGATTCGCTACTAGTGATTTAAATGATTTATATAGAAGAGTAATAAATCGTAACAATAGACTTAAAAAGTTGATTGATTTAGGAGCTCCAAGTATAATTATTCAAAATGAAAAACGTATGTTACAAGAAGCAGTTGATGCATTATTTGATAATGGTAGACGTGGACGTAATATAACTGGACCTGGAAATAGACCTTTGAAATCTTTATCTAGTATGTTAAAAGGTAAACAAGGACGTTTCCGTCAAAACTTACTTGGTAAACGTGTTGATTATTCTGGACGTTCAGTTATTGTTGTTGGGCCAAATTTAAAAATGTATCAATGTGGTATACCAAAAGAAATGGCACTTGAATTATTCAAACCACATGTTATAAATGGTTTGGTTCAAAAAGAAATAGCAAGTAATATCAAAGTTGCTAAAAAAATGATTGAGAATCAAGATGATAGAGTATGGGATGTTGTTGAAGAAAAAATAAAAGAGCATCCAGTAATGTTAAACCGTGCACCTACACTTCACAGATTGGGTATTCAAGCATTTGAACCTAAATTAATTGAAGGACGTAGTATTAGATTGCATCCATTAGTATGTACTGCATTTAATGCAGACTTCGATGGAGATCAAATGGCTGTGCATGTTCCTATTACAGAAGAAGCACAAGCTGAGGCAAGAATATTAATGTTGGGTGCTAATAACATCTTAAAACCATCTGATGGTAAACCAATAGTTACACCAGGACAAGATATGGTATTAGGTAACTATTATATAACTATAGAAAAAGCAGGACTTCCTGGAGAAGGAAGAGTATTTAAAAGTCCTGATGAAGCGTTAATGGCATATGAAAGAAGAGAAATATCTCTTCATACTAGGGTCGCAATTCCAGTTAAATCATTTAAACATAAGATATTCCCAGACTCATATGCTACAAAATATTTAGTAACAACAGTAGGTAAAATTTTATTTAATGAAATTTTCCCTGATACATTCCAGTATATTAATGATGGAACAACTGAAAATATTGAGAAGATAACTCCTGCTAAATATTTCTTAGATAGAGGAACTAATATTCCTGAGGAAATATCTAAAATGGAATTAGTTGAACCATTTGCAAAAGGAGTATTAACAAAATTAATAGCACAAATATACAAACGTTATCAAACAACAGAAACATCTGTTATGCTTGATAAATTAAAAGATTTAGGATTTAAATATTCGACATTATCAGGTATTAGTATAGCTATTAGTGATATCAAGCCATCACGTAAGAAAGGCGAGATAGTTGCTGAAACTCAAGTGTTAGTTGACCAGGTTAATAAACAATTTAAGCGTGGATTAATTACAGAAGATGAAAGATATCAAAAAGTTATTTCACTTTGGACAGAAGCAAAAGGTAAAGTGCAAAAAGAACTAGAAGAAATGGTAGATGCTGATATTGATAATCCAATTTGTATAATGATGAAATCTAAGGCTCGTGGAGATATGGGATCATATACACAATTAGTTGGTATGCGTGGATTATTTGGTAAACCAAATGGTAAATCTGAAGAAATACCAGTTATATCATCATTTAGTGATGGTGTTACTATAAGTGAATTCTTCTTATCAACACATGGAGCTAGAAAAGGTGCTGTTGATACAGCATTAAGAACTGCAGATGCTGGATACTTAACACGTCGTTTAGTAGATGCTGCTCAAGATATTATTGTTAAATCAGAAGATTGTGGAACTGAAAATGGTGTAATGGTTGAGGCATTTATTAATGAAAAAGATGGAACAGTAATTGAAACATTAGGTGATAGAATTATTGGAAGATATACAAGCAAAAAAATAATAAATCCAGAAACTAAAGAAGTAATATGTGAAAGAAATACATATATTACAGAACAAGTTGCTGACAAAATTATTAATGCTGGTATTACAAGAGTTCCAATTAGAACAGTTCTTACATGTAAGGAAGACCATGGAGTTTGTTGTAAATGTTATGGTAGAAACCTTGCAACAGGAACAATTGTTGAAATAGGTGAAGCTGTTGGTATAATGGCAGCACAATCAATTGGTGAGCCAGGTACTCAGTTAACCATGAGAACATTTAACACTGGTGGAGTTGCTGGTGATGATATAACTCAAGGTTTACCTCGTGTACAAGAGTTATTTGAATCACGTAATCCAAAAGGTAAAGCTGTAATTAGTGAAATAAATGGTGTTGTTAGTGAAATTGAAGAAGGAAATGGTAACTTTGTTGTATATGTTAAAAACGATGTTGAAACTAAAAAATATACAACAAACTATGGTGTAAAATTAAATGTTGAAAAAGGCGATGAAATAAGTGCTGGTGATAAAATTACTCTAGGTGCTATTAATCCAAAAGAATTATTAGCTGTTACAGACCCAATCACTACTCAACAATATATTTTGAAAGAAATTCAAAAAGTATATCGTTCTCAAGGTGTTGATATTTCAGATAAACACGTTGAAATAATTGCTAAGAGAATGATTTCTAAGATTAAGATTATTAATTCTGGAGATTCTTTATTCTTACCAGGAACAATGGTAAATTATAATAAATTTACAGAAACAAATCAGAATTTAATTCTTGAAGGTAAAAAACCAGCAAAAGGTGTTCCTGTATTACTTGGTATTACAAAAGCATCTCTTGAAACAGATTCATTCTTATCTGCTGCATCTTTCCAGGAAACTACACGTATATTAACAGATGCTGCAATTCATGGAAAAGTAGATTACTTACAAGGATTAAAAGAAAATGTTTTAATAGGTAAGTTGATTCCAGCAGGAACAGGTGCTAAAAAATATCGTAATGTAGATTATTCATTAGAATTGGATAATTTAAAAGAGGAACCATTAGAAGCACTTGAACAAGAATTAGTAGATTAATTTGATTATTTATGAAAGTCAGTGTACAGCATTGACTTTTTTAGTATATATAATACTTTAAATTATTTTGTACATATGGTAAAATTTATAATAGGTGATGATATATGAACAATGATTTTTATATACAAAATAATGCATTAAAAGGTGATGATAAGAAAAAGGGTAATAAAATAATACCAATTGTAATCTTAATATTGTTATTAGGTGTAATAGTTTTTTTAGTATATGAATTAAAATTTAATAAAAAAGATAGTGATAAATCTGATGAGTATGTAGAGTATGATCCAAACTATAAATTAGAAGATGAAGAAAATAGAAAAGAATTAGATAGTAATGATTCAAATGGATTAATAGATGTAGAAGAAACTACAAATACTGACTCTAATAGTGATGTTACATCATCAAATAAAGCACCAGATAATATATTAAGCAATATATTAAGTAACGTAAATAAAACAAGTAATAATAGTTCATCAAGTAATACAAATAAAAATATAAGAGTAACAGGTGTATCAATAAATAATCAAAATATAACTATGTACGTAGGTCAAACATCAAGTGTAAGCGCTACTGTTACACCAGAAAATGCGACTAATAAAAGTGTAAAATGGACAAGTAGTGATACAAATGTAGTTATTGTAGATAATAATGGAAGATTAGATGCTAAAAAAGTAGGTACAGCTAATATTACAGTGACCACAAATGATGGATTTAAAACTTCAACTGTAAAGGTGACAGTAGTAACAAAACCTGTACCAGTAACAGGGGTTAAATTAAATGCTTCTAGTATAACACTTTCTAAAAATGAAAAAACTATATTAAAAACAACAATAACGCCAAGTAATGCAACTAATAATCAAGTAACATGGAAAAGTAGTAATGAGTCTGTTGTAACAGTAGATCAAAATGGAACAGTAACAGCTAAAAATTATGGAACAGCAAATATTACAGTAACAACAAATGATGGTAAAAAAACAGCAACTGTAAGGGTTGATGTTCCACAACCAGATGTTAGTAGTATAAGCGTATATATAGCAAAATATAGTTCATCAAAATTATATGTCGGAGCAAATACAAGAATTTATGTAGAATATTATCCGACTGATGCTGCTAATAAAAGTGTAACATGGAAAAGTAGTAACACTAAAGTGGCAACAGTAGACTCATCAGGTACGATAAAAGCAGTAGGAAGAGGAACTGCTACAATAACCGCAACAACACCAAATGGAAAATCCGCATATAAAACATTTACTGTAGTAGAAAATCCTGCTCATTATTCCATTAAATTCACTAAAGCAAATTATGGTAATTCTCCTTCATATGCTCTAACTGTTTACAAAAATGGTTCTACATTTGAAGACTACTCAAGAGTTCTTTATAAAAACTCAAATGGAATAACAGTTAATGTATACAAAGGTGCTCCAACTTCAACAAAAACAATAAATGAAAACACAAAAACAGCAACTTTAGTTTTATCAGATGGAACAGAAATTTCTGGAATATCTGTAACTTATGTAAACTAAAATATTTACTATTAAAGGCGTCAACAAGTAATTTGAAAAAATTAAAAAACTCCATTTAATCTTTGTATTAATATGGAGTTTTTTTAATGTAATGAATAACTAATACTTAAATCCTTATTAATAAACTGTATTATTATATTTATTATTAATTTCATTTATGTTAAAATAAACATAAGGTGGTATGATGAAAGATAAAATAACGAATTTAATTCCTTATTTTTTATTTACTATTATAATGTTTTTAATGGTTATATTTACTAAAATAAGCAATTTATATCTTATAACGATTGTATATATATCGATATCAATTTATTTAATATTTAATAATTCTAAAATAGAAAAAACAAATTATAAGAGATACCTTTATTTATTGTGGATTTTATTAACCATACTGATAGATATATTTTTCTTTTCAATTTTTAATATAATTGTTTCATCTTTAGCACTTGTTATAATATTTACACAGTTTTTATTTAAAAAGAAGAAAATAAATATAGAAGTAGTTAATGAGAAAAAAGAAAAAGAACCTATTATAAATGTTGATTTACCAAGTGATTTCAATATTAAAGAGTTTGAAACGACTACAAAAAAATTATATATAGACATGCAAACATACTTCATGAATCTTGACTATGATAATTTAAAAAGAATACTTAGTGATAGTTTGTATGAACAGTTTAAGTTACAGATGAATCATTTAGAAAAAAATAATAAAAGAGCTATTAGAGATAATATAGAAATAATTGATTTTATAATAAATGAATACAATACTTTAACATTAAAAGTAAGTATAGGCGTACATGAAGATAAATATACTAAGGATTTAAATAGTAAAAGTGAAACAAGGGTAATAAGCTATGAAAATTATTATGAGTTAACTATAGAAAAAAAAGAAAGTTGGATTATACAAGATTTAAAATTATTATATAGTCATTCAAAAAGAAATTAAAAATCTCCCAAAATGAATTGAGCCCAATTGCTATGTTAAAGCAATTGGGCTCATATCAAAATTTAGTTGGAGATTTTTTTTATAAGTTTTATACCTTGATAACTATTTCTTTTTTTCATTTCTTTGTCAATATCGTTTAAAATTGTAACTTTTTTTACTAACCAATCAGGTTCTATTAAATCTGAAACTTTAGGATCACCAGTTATTCTATGTATAACTATCTCTGGTCTTAAGTATTCTAATTGACAACAAACTATATCTATATATTCTTCTCTTGAAATTAATTTAAATTTTTCTAATTCATATAATTGTGCTAATTTAGTATCCTTTAAAATCGAAAGCATATGTATTTTTATACCTTGAATATCTAATTTATTTAGGTATTTTACAGTATCAATCATCATTTGTTTTGTTTCATAAGGAAGACCATTAATTATATGAACAACTACATTTATATTCCGTTTTCTTAATTTTTTTACCATATCATTAAAGCAATCTAATGAATGACATCTATTTATATAAGTGGAAGTCTTCTCATGTATTGTTTGTAGCCCTAGCTCAATAGTTAAAAAAGTTTTCTTATTTAATTCTTCAAGGTAATCTAGGCATTCATCTGTTATAGAATCTGGCCTTGTAGCAATACTTAAACCTATAACATTTGGTTGATTTAATATTAGTTCATATTTTTCCTTTAAAGTGTCTACTTTTGCATAAGTATTAGTATGAGCTTGAAAATATCCAATAAATTTACTATTTGGCCATTTTTTAATCATTACATCTTTTATAGAATTAAATTGTTTAATCAAGTCGTCTTTAACATCCCCAGCATATTCACCACTACCAATTTTAGAACAATAAATACAACCACCACGACCTACAGTGCCATCTATATTTGGACAAGTAAATCCTGCATTTAAACTAATTTTGCATACTTTCGAATTAAATTTTTTTTTATAATAATAATCTAGGGTATGATATCTTTTATTTGTATTTGAAAACTCAAACATAAAACCACCAAGAATATTATACTCCTTTTTAAATTAATAGTGAAATGATACTTTAATATGATATAATTAAAGGGGAGGTATGTTATGAACAATAAAAATTTATTTAAAACTATAGTAATAAGTATATTATTTTATATGCTTTTAAGCTGGATAATTGTAGCTGGTAATTTTTCAGAAGGAGAATATGCTGCAGTTGGTTTTAATCAAATTGGACTATTTGATTTATTTGTAGCACCACTTCAGATATTTAATTATTTTGTAGTTAGTGTTACTAAAAATATAAATGGATATGTAAATCAAGTAGGGTATGGAAATATTATTATTGCATTTATTACAATTGGTATATTCTATGGAGTGTTAAATCAAACTTTAGCATATAGTAATTTAGTTAATAAATTAAGTAATAAATTAAATAAAAAGAAAGAACTATTTTTAGTTATTATTGCATCAATATTTTATATTATATCTTCATTAACTGGATTAAATTTAATACTATTCTTTTTATTTCCATTTGTAGTAGCACTTTTATCTAAATTAAAATTTAATAAAATCATAACTATGTTTTCAACTATAGGAGCTATGCTACTGGGACAATTAAGTTCATTATATAATCCTAATATAAATGGAGTTAATAGAGTATTGTTTCAAATTGGAATAAATGATAATATTTTACCTAGAATTATTTTATTTTTAATACTTTTTGTAATTTTAATTGGAGTTATAATACTTACACGTGATAAAATAGTAAAAAAAGAAAAACAAATCTTATTATTTGAAGATAAAAGTACAGCTATTAAATCTAATAATAGTACTTATTTACCTATAGTAATATTAGGAATTGTCACATTAATAATATTATTTATATGTATGTATAATTGGTATTATATGTTTGGTACAACAAAAATAACACAAGCTTATCAGAATGTAGTATCTTATAATATAAAAGATTATAAGTTCATGAAAAATATTTTTGGAATTTCAGAACAATTTGGGTATTGGACTGGATTTACTATGAGTGCCTTATTACTTTTAGATACTTTAATCATTTCATTTATATATAAGATAAAATTTAATGATATTTTTAAAAGTGCTAAAAGAGCACTATATCAAATGTCACCAATGATATTTTATAGTATTATTTCATTAACTATTATTGTTTTATCACTATATAATACTAATAGTTTTATTTATTCAATAATAAATAATATATTAAAATTATTTAAAGATAATCAAATATTAGGTGTATTTACTTCATCACTATTACATAATTTCTTTGTAAATGATTATTTTGCACTTACTTCATCACTTGGAGTACCATTTACATCAACGTATGGATCACAAACAGTTGGATTGTCATTACTTATTACACAAATAGCACATGGTATAATTTCACTTATAACACCATTAAATATATATTTAGTAGCCGGTTTATCATACTTAGGAATTTCATATAAATCATGGTTTAAATACATATGGAAATTATTACTTCTTTTAATTGTTGTATGTCTTATAGTATTATTTATAATAGCTAGTTTTTTATAATTGGTGAAAGATGAAATATAAAATTGATAATAAAGAATATGATGTTGTTATTATACGTAAAAAAATTAAACATACTTATATAAGAGTAAAAGAAGATATGTCAATTTATGTTACAACTAATAAGATTATTCCTAAATTAGTAATAAAAAGAATTTTAGATGAAAATGTTAAGTCTATAAAAAAAATGTTAAGTAAACAACAACTTATAAATGAAAAAAATAAAAGCTTCTTTTATTTAGGTAAATGTTATGATATAATTGAGTTATCAAATATTAAGGATATAAGAATAGACAACAATGTTATTTATATACCTAATAAATCAAAGTTTGAAAAATGGTATAGGAAAACATTAACTGAAGTGTTTCAAGAGAGATTGTATATTAATTTTGATAAATTTCAAGAATCAGGACTTTGTCCAACTTTAAAAATTAGAACCATGAAGACAAGATGGGGAGTATATAACAAAGTAAAACATACTATAACTCTTAATTCTCATCTTTTAGAGTATGGATATGATGAGATAGACTATGTAATAATTCATGAATTAAGTCATATTGTTCACTTTAATCATTCTAAAGATTTTTGGAATTTGGTGGAAAAATATTGTCCAAAATATAAAGAAATAAGAAAGAGATTAAAAGAGTAGGTGATTTAATGAAAGTATTAAAAAAACTTTGTTATATTATAGTTGCAGTTTGTGTTTTATTTGTACAAATAGCACTTCCAACTAATAATAAGGTTGAAGCAAAAGCTAATACATTAAGAAAAATGAAGCAAGAATTGTCTGAGTTAGAAGCAAAACTTGAAAGTAATAAAAAAGAACAACAACAATCACAAGCTAGTATTAATACATCAAAAAAAGAGATAGAACAAATTTCAAAAGAAAAAGTAGATATAGAAAACGAAGTAAGTGAATTATCGGAAGAAATAACAAAACTTAATAAAGATATAGTTTCTATGAATGAAGAAATTAAAGAAATACTTAATTATTATCAATTATCTAGTACTGGAGATTCATCAGCACTAGAATATGTATTTGATTCATCAGATTATACTGAGTTTATATATAGAATGGCAATAACAGAGCAATTAAGTCAGTACAATGATGAGACTATAAAATCATATAATAAAAAAATATCTGATAATGAAGATAAGAAAGTAAAATTAGCTGATATGCAAAAGGAACTTAACTTAAAGGAAGCTGAGTTAGAAAAATCTATTGAACAACAAAAAAATAAATTAAGTGAATCATTAGATGGGGCTGTAGGACTTGAAGATGAAATATCTGCTTTAAGAAAAAATATAAACTTATATGAAAATACATATAAATGTAAACTAGATGAAACAATAGACGAATGTACAGCTGATAAACTTCCAGCAGGATCATCTTTATATAGACCAGTAGTATCTGGTAGAATATCAAGTAACTATGGTTCAAGAAGTTATAAGTTAAATGGAAGATGGACAAGTGATTTTCATTATGGACTAGATTTTGCTGGTACACATGGTGAGGCAGTATATTCCGCTGGAAATGGAAAAGTTGCTGCAATCTTTGAAAAGAAGAGTTGTGGTGGAAACATGATATATATTAACCATATTATAAATGGTAAAAAATATACAACAGGTTATTATCACTTAGGAAGTATAAAAGTCAGTGTTGGACAAACTGTAACATATAATACTCAAATAGGAACAAGAGGTGGAAATCCAAGTATAGAAACTTGGGATCATTGTTCAACAGGTTCACATCTTCATTTCACTGTGTCAACAGGAAACTGGGGAAATGAATTTAATTCATATAGTGGATTTATAGCTAGAAATATTAATCCACGAAAAGTAGTAAATGCGCCAGCACTTGGTGGGTCATTTTCTGGTCGTAATGTTAAGTATTAATACGACATATTTTTCTAGAATTATTTTGTAAAATAATTTTAGGTGATATATGAAAGTAAAAATTTTTGATGAAGAACATGAAAAAGACTTAGAAGACAAGGTAAATGAATTCATACTTGATAAAACTGTAATAGATATAAAATATCAAGTATCCGTTACAATGTTTTCGGAAGAACAAATATATTGCTATTCAGCAATGATACTATATAATTAAGCTTGCTTATAATAAGCAAGTTTTTTTGTTTAAAAAATTAATTAATGAACATAATATACATAGAATATATAGGGAGGTATAAATGTATAGCAAATTTTCTGATGAAACAAAAAAAGTATTATCAAGTGCTAAAATGGAAATGATAAATTTAAATCATCCTTATCTTGGTTCAGAACATTTAATGTTAGGAATACTTAAAAACAATAATAATGTTTCTAATTATTTAAAAAAAGAAAAAATCACATATAATAAGTTTTTATCTAATGTTATTAAAATAATTGGTAAAGGTACAGAACGAAAACATTGGGTATTATATACTCCAATTGTTAAAGAAATATTAGAAAGAGCTATTGATATAAGTGATGATAAAAATGAGGAAGTAAGTGTTGATGATTTGTTTATTTCACTTATAGAAATAGGAGATTGTATTGCTAATAGAGTACTTTGTGATATGAAAATTGACTTAGAAAAGTTATATACAGATTTTGTATTTAAAATACCTAAGAAAAATAAAAAGAAAAAAACTATAATTGATGATATTGGTTTTGAACTTACTAATAAAAGTTCTATAAAAAAATTTGATCCAGTATATGGAAGAGAAAAAGAGATTAATAAAATAATAGAAATATTAATTAGAAAAAATAAAAGTAATCCATTATTAATAGGTGATGCAGGTGTTGGTAAAACAGCTATAGTAGAAGAAATAAGTAGATTAATAGTCGAAGGGAAAGTACCAAATAAATTAAAAAATAAAAGAATAATAAGTATAGATATGTCATCAGCGGTAGCAGGAACTAAATATAGGGGAGAATTTGAGGAAAAATTAAATAAAATAATAAAAGAGGCAGAATCAGATGATGAAATAATATTATTTATAGATGAGATACACACAATAGTAGGAGCTGGTGGAGCAGAAGGAGCAATAGATGCATCTAATATATTTAAACCAGCGCTTGCACGTGGCAATATCAAATGTATAGGTGCTACTACAATTGACGAATATAAAAAATATATAGAAAAAGATAAAGCATTAGAAAGAAGATTTAAAAAAATAATTATAGAAGAGCCTACTATAGATGAAGTAAAAAGTATAATTTATAAGTTAAAGCCTATATATGAGAATTTTCATCATGTAAGTATAAATGATAATATTATATCTTTATTAATTACTTTAACAAATAAATATATTAAAAATTATAAAAATCCTGATAAAACAATTGATGTATTAGATGAAGTATGTGCACATGCTAATTTAAAAGAAAATGAGAATGTAATAAAGTATAATAAATTATTAGAAGAATTAAATGAAGTTACTAACTTAAAAAAAGAAAAAATATTATCAAATGACTTTAAAAAAGCATTTGAATACAAGCAACAAGAAAATTTTTTAACTTCAAGTATAAATGAACTTGAATATTATTTATCTACAACACATTACAATTCAGTAACAAAAAAAGATTTGCTATATGTTTTAAAAAGTAAAGTAAATTCGCCTATAATTGAATTGGATACTAGTTTTAACAAGTTAAAAATACTTAATAAATTACAATCGAGTGTAATAGATCAGGAATATGCGATAAAAAAATTGGTTAATTCATACTTTGAAAGTAGAAAGTTGGACTCTTGTTTTAGTGTATTATTAACTGGATCTACCGGAGTAGGGAAGACAAAACTTGCTACTGAATTTGCAAACGTCCTATCTAGTAAAATATTAAGATTAGATATGAGTGAATTTAGTGAATCGCATAGTATTAGCAAATTAGTAGGAGCTCCACCTGGGTATGCAGGATATGACGATAACAACTATCTTTTTGAAAGCATTAAAGAGTACCCATTTACTGTAATAATATTAGATGAAATAGAAAAATGTAATAAAAGTGTTTTGAATTTATTTAATCAAATTTTAGATAATAACGAATTAAAGGACTCAAAAGGTAATATTATTCATTTTAATAATACAGTTATCATTATGACTACTAATATAATAAAAGATAAGAATATTGGATTTAAAAAGGTAACAGAAAGTAGTAATATCAATGATTATTTCGATAACTCATTTCTAAATAGGATAAATGAAATAATAAAATTAGAAGATTTACAAGAAAAATCAATAATAAAAATTGTAAAAAGCTATTTAAAAAATATAAATTGTAAACTATGTGACAACGAAATGTTAAGTGAAATAATATTAAAATCAAATTATCAAAAATATGGTGCTAGACAATTAAAAAATATAGTGAATAAACTGTTAAACGACAAAAAAACAAAAAAAATCGTCAAAAACTATTCCAAAAACTAAATTTATGGTATAATGATATCTAGATAAAGGTGATAGTAATGAGTACTTTAGAACAAGTTAAATTAAATTTGGATTCTAATGCATCACTTCCAGATGATATAAAAAGTCAAATTTTTGAACTAATAACTATTTTTAATCAGACATTTCCTGATATAAAATTAGATGAACTTTGCTCTAGAATCAAAAATGTAAAGATAGGAAAAATTACACTGTATGAGAGAAAAGGACCAGTTACTTATGATTGTGTTAGAAATGAGATAATGATAAGTAAGAAATCCCTAGAATCTGATTATGATTCAAAACATCTGATGATGAAAGCAATAATAGCAATGATATCAGCTCATGACAATTTTTATGGATTTAATAAAAATAACAGTTTGTATGCGCTTAATTTAGGCTTTACAGAAATGCTTGCTAATACTTTGGTTGGAAATGAAGGTATATGTGATTTCGAAGAAGAAGTTTTAGCAACTAACTTAATTAGTAAAATAATTGGAAGAGATATTATGTTTGATGCATATTTTAATAACGATGCAGAAACTATATTTAAAAAGTTATTAGAGGCGGAGGTTAGTTAGATGTCACATACAGAAAATTTTATTGCAAAATTCAATTACTATTCAACTTGCAAAGAATCTGGTACTATTGGAAATAGCTATGTTGAAGCTATGCAGTCTATTATTGATATTTATGGTCATGTAGTTGAAAAAGGACTTGTTTTACCAGAAGAAATAGAAGATTTTGAAAATACCTTATCTTGTGTTGATTATTTGGATAATAAACATCCAGGTATAGAACAATTACCTAATTATTTTTCAAATGTAATTGGGTATAGTAAAAAAATGACAGAAGAACATCAAAAGGTTGCTTAATGCGACCTTTTTCTTGTTTAATAAAATTAATTATGATAGAATTAAAAAGAGGTGTTTATTATGACAAATAAAGAATTAGCAGATTTACTATTACCTGGGGTAAGTTCAGATATAGAATACTATGAAAAAAAATACCCAGAGAGAAATTTAGATAAGAATGCTATTGTAACAAGATTTGCTCCATCACCAACTGGATTTGTACATATGGGTTCTCTTTTAACAGCCTTTATAGAAAGAAAAGCAGCAAAAGATTCTAATGGTATTTTTTATCTTAGAATTGAAGATACTGATCAAAAAAGAAAAGTTGAAAATGGTATAGAAGGAATAATTGATGATTTAAAAAACTTTGAAATTGAAATAGATGAAGGTGCTATAAGTGAAACTGAGGAAGTTGGACAATATGGACCTTATGTTCAGAGTAAAAGAAAAGAAATATATCAGACTTATGTAAAATATTTAATTGAACAAGGACTTGCTTATCCATGCTTTTGTTCACATGAAGAAATAGAACAAACAAGACAAATACAAGAAAAAAGAAAACAAAGAATTGGATATTATGGAAGATTTGCTAAATGTAGAAGATTAACTATGGATGAGATTGCACAAAAGGTAAAGAATGGTGAACCATATATAATTAGGTTTAAATCTCCAGGATCATTTGATAATAAAATAAAAATTCATGATTTAATAAGAGGAGATATAGAGTTTCCAGAAAACGACATTGATGATGTAATAATGAAATCTGATGGATTACCTACTTATCATTTTGCTCATGTAATAGATGATCACTTGATGCATACAACTCATGTAATAAGAGGAGATGAATGGGTAAGCTCTTTACCAAAACATATTCAAATGTTTAAATTAATGGGATTTGAGCCACCAAAATATGCTCATATATCACCAATAATGAAAGAAGAAGATGGAAAGAAAAGAAAGCTAAGTAAGAGAAAGGACCCAGAGGCAGCTGTTAGTTTTTATCATGAAAAGGGTATACCAGTAGAAGCCGTAAAACTATATTTAATGACTTTAGCTAATACTAATTTTGAACAATGGTATGATTGCAATAAAGATAAAACTATAGATGATTTTAAATTTGACTTTAAAAAAGTATCTGCAAGTGGTGGGTTGTTTGATGTAACTAAATTATATAATATATCAAAAAATTATATTAGTTATTTAAAAGCAGAAGATGTATATAATATGGCTTTAACTTGGGCTTGTGAATACGACAAACAATTTGCACAGGTATTAGAAAATAATAAAGAATTTGCTATTAATTTATTTAATATAGAACGTGAGCAGAAGAAACCACGTAAAGATTATTCTTGTTTTAGTGATATAAAAAATCAAATATGGTATATGTTTGATGAATTTTATAAAGATGTAGATAATTATGAATTTCAATTAATAAATGATAAAGAAGAAATTAATAAGATATTAAAACTATATATGGATAAATATTATAGTAATTCAGATGATAAAGATGCATGGTTTAATAAAATAAAAGAGTTATCTGGTGAATTAGGATATGCTAAAGAAGTAAAGGAATATAAAAATAATCCTGATATGTATAAAGGACATGTTGGAGATGTTAGTACTGTACTTCGTGTAGCACTTACAAGTAAATCGACAACTCCTGATTTATATGAAATAATGAAATTATTAGGTAAAGATAAAATATTTGATAGATATAATAAATTTATGAAAAATTAATATAGTAGAAATACTATATTTTTTTTCGACAAAAATCGATATATACTTGGGATATACTAAATATAGAGTTGGAGGTAATAATGTTTACGTACAATATTGAATATAGGGAAAATATACTGTTTATTAGGTTAATAGGAAATCTAAATAAAAATAGTATATCTATTATTGATAATGAGTTAGAAAATATTATATGTAAATTAGGAATATATAATATTGTATTTAACTTTGAAGAATTAAATGAAATAGATCTTGTAGCAACTAATAGTTTAATAAATTGGTATAATTTGATAAAAAATAGAAAGGGGGTGAGCCTTGTTTGCGGCGTACATGGATGTATTAAAAAAAGTAATTTATTAAACTATATGAATGAAATAAGTAATGAATTAAGTGCTATAAGGGTGATAAATTGGAACAATTAATATTAGAATATGAAAAATTAATTTATGCAGTAATGAGATATTTTAAGAATTACCCAAATAAGGAAGATTTATTTCAAGTAGGTTGTATTGGATTAATAAATGCTTATAATAATTATGATTCTAATACTAATACTAAATTTTCAACTTATGCTTATTCATATATCCTAGGTGAAATGAAAAAATTAGTTAGAGAAGATAAAGGTATAAAAATAAGTAGAAATATATCTAAATTAAATGCACAAATAGAAAAAACAAATATGTATTTAACTCAAAAACTAATGAGAACACCTACTCTTCAGGAGATAGCTTCTTTCCTAGAAATAGATGAATATCTAGTAGTAGAAGCATTAAATAGTACTAATGTATTACTTGATATAGATGAGATGCAAATTAATAATTATAATACAGATACATATAGTAATGATTTATTATTAAGGGAAGAATTGAATAAGTTAAGTAGTGATGAATTAGATTTGATAACTAAACGTTACATGGAAGATATGACTCAAAGTGAAGTAGCAGTATCACTTGGTATGAGTCAGGTTCAAGTATCTAGAAAAGAACATAAAGTATTAGAAAAATTAAAAAAACAATTAGTTACGTAACAAATTTACTAAAAAATCTTGAAATGAGATTTTTTTTGTGATAGAATTAATTTGTAACTATTTTTGGAGTAGTACTCAAGTGGTTGAAGAGGCGCCCCTGCTAAGGGTGTAGACCGGGCAACTGGTGCGAGAGTTCAAATCTCTCCTGCTCCGCCATTAAGATTATAAACTCTTATTTTATAAGAGTTTTTTTGTTATATCTAAAGTATTAGTTTTATTATTAATTCATTTACTTATAATAAGTTGCGTGTTATAATTATTTTGGTGAAATTATGAGTAAAGAAAAAAATATAATTAATTTAGAATATATATTTGTTATATTAATATCTTTTTTTATTTTTACAACTGAAGTATTAGCACAACCTACATTAAATATAAAATCTGAATATGCTATATTATATAATTTAGATGAAAATACTGTATTATATGAGTTAAAACCAAATAATAGAGTATATATAGCTAGTATGACTAAAATAATGACTGCATTAGTTGCATTAGATAGTATTAAAAATTTAGATGAAGAATTTGTAATGACTAATGATATGTATTATAGACTAGTAGAGGAAAATGCATCAGTAGCTGGTTTTACAGTAGGAGAAAAGGTGACATATAGGGATTTATTGTACGGATTATTATTACCATCTGGTGCAGAAGCAGCTCAAGGTCTTGCTATTAAAATTAGCGGTAGTATTGATAAGTTTGTAGTAAAAATGAACGAAAAAGCAAAAGAATTAAAGTTAAGTAATACTCATTTTACTAATCCAGCAGGATTAGATAATCCAGATAATTATTCATCAGTAACAGATGTGGCTACTATATTAAAAGAAGCTTTAAAAAATCCAGAATTTAAAAAAATATTTACTACTAAAGAATATACTACTTCAAATAAGCAACATCTTTTAGTTGCAACTAGTGCAAAGTATAGTATGGATACATCTTTTATTGATGGAAGTAAAACAGGATTTACATATGATGCTGGTCTTTGTATGGCAAGTATATCACATCATGATGGTGTAAATTATTTATTAGTAACAGCAAAAGCACCATACAATGATAGGACAAATCATTTAAAAGATGCTAAAACAATCTATACATACTTTTTTGATAACTATGGTAAAAAGATGGTAGCTAAAAAGGGCGATATTATTACTACAATATCATTAGATGACAAGAATAAAATAACATATTACATGGATGAGGATATAGAAAAGTATATAAGTAAAAATTGTAAGTTAACAAAAGAATTTGAAGGTGATTCAAAAGAATTATCTAATCATGTAATAAATGAAAAAATAGGAGAATATGTTATTAAATGTGATGATAACGTTATTTTTAAAAAAGATATAAAATTAGTTTTTGAAAAAGGAAGAAAAAAGGATTATAAGAATATAATAGTATTAGGATTGATATTTTTAATAATTGTTTTATCTTTAGTTTTAATAAAAATTAAAATAAAAAAAAGACGCAAAAGGAGACATAAATGAAATTTTTAAATGAAACTGACATTAGAAAAAAGTTAAAATGTACAATTGATGATCCAAAGTTTAATGATTGGTTTAATATTGTTAAGAAGATATTATTGAATCAAGAATTCCAAAAAAGAAGATTATTTAAACATCATACTAAAAGTGTCTGGGACCATTGTATAGAAGTTTCATTTAAATCATATAAATGTGCTCTTAAATTTAATGCAGATGCTAGAGTATGTGCTATTGCAGGTATGTTACATGATTTTTATCCATATGCATGGCAATATTCTGAGGAATTAGAAAATTATGATAAAAGATATTTAGACAGATTGAATAGAAAAGAACCATTTTTTAAAAATCATGGATTTACGCATGCAAGAGAAGCTTATGAAAATTATTTAAAATATTTTAAAGAATTAGAGGATAAACGTATATCAAATTGCATACTTAGACATATGTATCCTTTAAATATTATCCCTCCAAAATATAAAGAAGCATGGATAGTTACATTAATAGATAAAAAAGTATCAATTAAAGATACCAATTACATAATAAAAGCAATATTAAATAAAGGAAAAGACATTAGCTAGCTAATGTCTTTATATAATTCCTTTTTTAATTCTTCTAAATTATTATACATAATTGATAAATAATCTTCATTATTATTTCTATCTTCCTCAGATATTGTATATAATGTATCAAGTTTTACGATTTCTACATTATAATCTTTTTTTAATCTTTGTATATTTTCATCTAAATTTTCATCATCTGTAACATATATTGTTTTAGCTTTTCCACTTTTAATTAATTCTTCTGCAGTATAAAGTGACTTTTTTGTAAAATTTTTGCTGTTTTCGATAGATATTACATTTAAATCATATTTTGTTAAATATAAAAATAAGTCATCACCAACTATAATATCTTTATTAGTAGCTCTATTTGCTGTTTCTCTATAATCTGCCTCAAGTTGTACTAAATCATTTTTTAATTTATTATAATTATCTGTTATATCATTATTTAAATATGTAATAGAAATATATTCTTCAAATCCTTTTCTAATATTGTTAGCAATCGTTAAATAATTCATTGGATCTAGCCATAATTCTTCTATTTTATTGTTATAAGTTAAACTAGCAGTTGCATCTATTATTCTTAAATTTTTATTTTTATTAAACATTTTATATACATAATCATTTTCTTTATCTTCATTACTGTTGAAAATAAATATATTAGTTGAACTATAATCATCAAGTAATTTGTCAGTTACTTCATATTCTTTATCCATATTATCTGGATAAATACTTTGTATAGTTGAATGATTACCATAAAGTCTTTTAGTTATATATTCAATTGGATATGCTGAAACTCTTATATTAGAATTTTCTAATGATGTCTTATTAAAACACCCACTTAATGATATAGTTATTAAAAATAGTATCACATACTTAATTACTTTCATTTTTCTTCTCCTTTATAACTGGATCATAGCCATATGTTCCCCAGGGGTTACACCTTAATATTCTTTTAATTGATAAATAACTACCTTTAACTGCTCCATATTCTTTAATTGCATCAATACTATAGTTAGAACATGTTGGTATGTGTCTACAACTATAATGCCATGGACCAGGTATTTTTTGATATAATTTTATCATAGCTATTAATACATATTTCATGTTTACACCAATATTATTATACTAAATGTTTGTCAAAAAATAAAGTGTTATATTAATTGTTGATGTAGTAAACTAGATGTGGGAAAATGTAAAATTATATAAAAAAAGAGAAAACACTCCAAACTTTAAAACTGTTAT
>CANPVU010000017.1 GCA_947581765.1 uncultured Bacilli bacterium | reverse complement strand
AAGGAAATGATAATATACTAGTCAGTGTGTAAATACAAAATCTCTCTTGTAACTGACTATATATATCATACAAGGAAATATGGTAGCAATTTCGATACTTAATATTAAAGATGATTTTGATAAAATAAAAAAAATAGATGAATTAAATCCTGATTATATTCATGTGGATGTTATGGATGGAGAATTTGTAGAAAATAAAGTAGATTTTCTTACATTACCTAATATAAAAAGTAAGATAGATGTACATTTAATGGTATATGATATAAAAAAATATATAGATATATATATGAAATATAATCCAGAATATATTACGTTTCATTATGAAGCTACAGATAATATATTGGATTATATAAATTATATAAAAAAATTAGGTATTAAAGTTGGAATATCGATAAAACCAGATACAAGTGTAGAAAATATTATTAAGTATTTATCTATAATAGATTTAGTACTTGTAATGAGTGTAGAACCAGGACGTGGAGGGCAAAAATTTATTAATAATTCAACTAATAAAATAGATGAATTATATAACTTAAGAGAAAAAAATAATTATCATTACTTAATAGAAGTAGATGGTGGCATAAATAATACTACAGTTCAAAGTTGTAAAAATGCTGATATATTAGTTATTGGAAGTTATATTACTATGAGTAATGATGTTAATGATAGTTATGAAAGTATATTGAAAACATTGGATTAAAATTGTTGCTTAAATAATAATTTTATTATATAATACTAAATGTTTATAGGAGATGAATTATGGAAAAGAAAAACGAGAAAGAAATTAAGATAAAAATAGATGGTGCTGATTGGGAAGAATTATTAGATCAAGCATTTAAAAAAGCAAATCGTAAAGCTAAAATTGATGGATTCCGTCCAGGTAAAGCACCAAAAAATGTATTTATTAGACATTATGGTATAGAAAGTTTATACTATGAAGCAAGTGAAAGTGCTGTTGAAAAAGCATATGATAAATTACTAGAGGAAAATGAAGATTTAGATATAGTAGCTGAACCAGAAATAAGTATAGAAAATATAAATGAAGAAGAAATAACATTTAACTTTAAATTAACTTTAAGACCAGAAGTAAAATTAGGAAAATATAAAGGATTAAAAGTTAAAAAAGAAAAAGTAGAAGTTACTGATAAAGAAATAAAAGAATCTATTGATCATATGAGAGAACATTACAAAGAAAATGTTACTAAAAAAGGTAAAATAGTAAATGGTGATATAGCTGTTATTGATTTTGAAGGATTTAAAGATGGTTCACCATTTGAAGGTGGAAAGGGAGAAAACTATTCACTTGAAATAGGAAGTAAAACATTTATTCCAGGTTTTGAAGAACAATTAGTAGGAATGAAAGCTGGAGAAGAAAAAGAAATTAACTTAACATTCCCAGAAGATTATCATTCAGAAGACTTAAAAGGAAAAGATGTAGTATTTAAAGTTAAAGTTAATGAAGTTAAAGAAGTAAAAATTCCAAAATTAGATAAAGACTTTTTTGATGATTTAGGTATGGAAGGAATAGATTCTAAGGAAGCATTAGAAAAACAAGTAAAAGAAAATATTACTGCAAGAAAAGAAAAGGAAGTAGAAGATAAATATATCGATAGCTTACTTGATGAGGCATCTAAAAATGCAGAAATTGATATTCCTGAAGCTATGATTCATTCAGAACAACATAGAATGGTTCATGAATATGAACAAAATTTACAAATGCAAGGAATTAGTTTAGAACAATTCTTTAAATTTACTAATTTATCAGAAGATAAATTAATGGAAGAATATAGAGAAACTGCAGAAAAAAGAGTTAGATATAGACTAGTATTAGATGCTATTATAAATGCAGAAAAAATAGATGCAACAGATGAAGAAGTTGATGAACAAATTGAAAAAATTATAGTAAAAAATAATATGACTAAAGATGAATTCATTAATCAATATGGAACAGAAACTATTAAATATGAAGTTAAGTTTAATAAAGTTATAGATTTATTAAAAGGAAATAAATAGCATAAAAAAATTATATAATTTAATTTATATAATTTTTTTTGTCTTCTATAGATATATTTAATATAATACCAATCATTATTAAATAGCTAAGTAAACTAGAACCTCCATAACTTATAAATGGAAGCGTAATACCTGTTATTGGTAGTAGTCCATATGTCATACCAATATTTTGAACTTGTTGATATATTAACATTGCAATACAACCACTAATGATATATTTATTTATATTATTTTGTGTTTTTACCGCGTTATATACTAATCTTAAATCTAAGCTAAGTAATAATAAAAGTAATATTATAGAGCCAATATAACCAAAATTAGAAGAATATACAGCGAATATAAAGTCTGTTTGTGGTTCTGGAAAATATATTGGAGTGTTATTTCTACCAAATCCAAATATACCTGCAGAACCAATAGCAGTCATTCCATTTTCTAATTGATATCCACTACCACTTGACCAATCTAATAATCTATCTACTCTAAGAAAAAAACTAGTTCCAAATATTTTTATAAATAATTCTTTATCAAGAAAATATATACCTAATATAGAACCAATAGTTAATGTTATTGTTAGTAATACTATTATAAACCATCTATATCTAATTCCTGATATAAAAAGCATTACAAAAGTAATTAGTAAATATATAAGTACAACACCTGTATCTGGTTGTAAAAAAGTTAATATACTAGGAATACCTACTATAACTGCAACCTTAAGTAGGAATAAGAATTCATCTTTTACACTAGGAGATGGATATTTTTCATGATAATTATCTATAAAAACGCTTAAAGTTAGTATTAATATTATTTTCATAAATTCACTTGGTTGAAATACTCCAATATGTGGAATTTCAAACCAACATTTAGAATTATTTATAGGTTTACCAAATATTAATAATAAAATTAAAGATATAATTCCAGCAATATATAAATATTTTACGCTTTTTAGTATATTTTCATTTTTTACAAAAGTTAAAAATATAGCAACAATAAATCCAATAACATACCATATACATTGTTTTAATACATAATTATCAGCTCTACTACCTAGTAATGCCTCAGCACTATTTATACTAACTATACTAATAAATGCAAGTGCTAAAACAATTAATATAAGTAATGGATCAAATTTTATTTTTCTTTTACTATACATCTAATCACGTATAATCAATTGTATAAATTGATTCCTTTCTATTAACGTACTAATAATTCTTACCTCATATTATCTTACACTAATTAAAAAAATTATACAATTGTTTATTTGAAAATATTGTCTATATATTTTGTTTTGTAATTTAATATAAAATATAGTATAATTATTTTGGTGGTTTTATGGAACAATATATTATTCAATATATATTGATTGCTGTAGTTTTAATTATATTTGCAGTAGCAATCGCAAAAACTAAAAAAAGAGATTTTAAATTAGATGCTAATAAATTAGTAGAATTATTAGGTGGAAAAGATAATATAGTTAAATATGAAGTTAATAAATCTAGATTTATTGTTGAACTTAAAGACGTAAGTCTAGCTGATAAGGAAGCTATACAAAAAATGGGTGCAAAAGGTATAGTTGAAATAGATAATCAACTTAAGATAATTTTAGGAGATAATGCTAAACAAATAAAAAAATATATAAATGAATTAGGAGATAATTAATTATCTTTTTTTTTCGACAAAAATTGACATTAAAATTTTGTATAATAAAGTCGAAAGATGGTGATTATATGAATATATTTAATATATTAATGAGTGCAGTATTTATGTTATTTCCTATATTTTGTTATTTGTTTTATATTGTTGCAAATAAAAATATAGATATTAAACATCAAAAATTAGTATTTAGATTTACACTTGTTAGTACAATTTATTTAATATTTAGATTTAAATTGAGTATTATGTATAATTTTTTATTACTTACTATGCCTATTTACTTATCATATAAAAAAGAAAATATACATGTTTCAACTTTTTTAAATTTATTAATTGCTATATTATGTCTAACTGTTAATGTAACATATTTTTATTTCTTTGTACTTGAATTAATAATTATATTTTTTAATAGAAATAAAAGTTTAGCTAGATATATTTTTATTGTATGTATAGTTAGTTTTATCTATTCATTAGTATATGAATTTAATAATATATTTGAAAATTCAATATATATACTTTCTTTTATTGCAATAGCTAATTTAGAATACTATACAATAATTAAGGGTGAAGAAATAATAAACTATCATATAGAATATAAAGATTTAAAAAAGGAAAAAGAAATTAGAAACTCATTATTTAAAATTTCTCATGAGATAAAAAATCCACTAGCAGTATGTAAGGCATATGTAGATATGTTTGACTATGATAATAAGGAATGTGCAAAAAAATATGTACCTATAATATCTAGTGAAATAGATAAGATGTTATTATTACTTCAAGACTTTTTACTTGTTAATAAAGATAATATTAATTTTGATATAATGGATATAAATGTATTACTAGAAGATACTGTACGTTCAATGTTAGAATTACATAAATTTAAAATAAAATTAGAATATATAGATGAGGATGATATATTAATAAATGGAGATTATAATAGGTTAACACAAGTATTAACAAACTTAATAAAAAATAGTTATGAAGCAAATGCTGATAATGTTATTTTAAAATCATATTTAAGTGATGAGAAAGTTATTGTAGAGGTAATTGATGATGGGGATGGAATAAATGATGAGGATTATAAAAAGATTTATGAACCTTTTTTTACAACAAAAAAAGATGGAACAGGTCTTGGGGTAGCACTATCTAATGAAATAATAGAAGCACATAATGGTAAATTAGAATACTTAAAAAATATGTCAAAAGGTACAATTGCAAAAATAACATTACCATTATTAGAAATATAGATTATTATAAAAAAAAATGATACAATTATATCAGGTGATAATATGAGTAAACCATTAGTTTTATGTATAATGGATGGAGTAGGAGAAAGAGAAGAAATACATGGTAATGCTGTTAAGAAAGCTAATACTCCTAACTTAGATAAATTAAAACAACAATATGGATTTTCTACTTTAGATGCATCTGGAATACCAGTAGGACTACCAGATGGACAGATGGGAAATAGTGAAGTAGGTCATATGAATATTGGTGCAGGAAGAATAATTTATCAACCATTAGAATTAATTTCAAAGTCTATAGAAGATAAAAGTATTTATGAAAATAAAGAGATATTATCTGTAATTAACTATGTTAAAGAGCATAACTCTAAAATACATTTTTGGGGATTACTTAGTGATGGTGGGGTACATTCACATATAAAACATTTATTTGGATTATTAGATATATGTAAAGCCAATAATATAGAAAATGTATATTTACACTTATGTACAGATGGAAGAGATGTTGATCCTAGAAGTTCATATAAATATATAAAACAGTTAGAAGACAAAATAAAAGAATTAAATATAGGTGTTATAGCAACTATTAGTGGACGTTATTATGCTATGGATAGAGATAATAATTATGATAGGTTGAAACTTGCATATGATGCTATTGTAAATGCAAAGGGACCAAAGGAAAATTCTATTAAAGAATTTATAGATTCTAGTTATGAAAAAGGTATAACAGATGAATTTTTAATTCCAACTATTTTTACAGAAGATGGTAAAGTAGAGGAATATGATGCATTTGTTACATTTAATTTTAGAAAAGATAGAATAAGAGAAATGCTTACAGCACTATCTAATTCAGAATTTAAAGATATGGAAGTTATACGTTTTAATAATTTAAAAGTATTAACTATGTTACCAGTTGTTAACTCTGTAAAAGCTCCTCATGCATTTGACGATCCAAATCCTAAAAATATATTAGGAGATGTGTTAGAAGAAAATGGATTATCACAACTTAGAATAGCAGAAACTGAAAAATATGCACATGTTACATTTTTCTTTGATGGTGGAAAGGAAATTGATTATCCACATGGAAATAAAATATTAATTCCATCTCCAAAAGTTGCTACATATGATTTAAAACCAGAAATGAGTGCATATGAAGTAACTGATAAATTGTTAAGTGAACTAGATAAATATGATGTAGTTATTGTAAACTATGCTAATGGGGATATGGTAGGACATACAGGGGTATTTGATGCAGTAGTAAAAGCAGTTGAAGTAGTAGATGAATGTGTTGGTAAATTATATAATAAAGTCATGGAATTAGGTGGAACATTAATAGTTACAGCAGACCATGGTAATAGTGATTATATGTTAGATGATAATAATAACGTAATTACTAGTCATTCTACATCTGTAGTACCATTTATAATAACTAAAGACAATATTAAATTAAAAAATGGAAAATTAAGTGATATAGCACCTACTATGTTAAAATTACTAGATATAAGAATACCAGAAGAAATGACAGGAGAAATATTAATAGATGACTAGTATTAATTTTACTATAAAGGAAGCTTTAAGTTGGTATCTAACAATGATGGGTGATGGAGTTGCTTTTACCTGTTTTGCAATTGTATCTTTAATATTTACTGCTTTAATAACTTTAAATGCTGATAATAAAAATGCTAATTTTTTAGTTATTGGATTACATGCTTTAATAATTGGAATAATATGTTGGTTTAATGGAAGAAATATAGTAAATAATTTAGATTTATTATTTAAAGGAAATCTTTTTAAAAATATATATCTATACTTAGTAAATATGATTGTATCATTAATACTTATTGCACACATATATATAAGTAAAAATATACCTAAAGGTTTTAAATATGTAGTATTATCTCTGTACTTTTTTCTTCTATTAAATTTGTTATTTTCAATTTATATGTCTAATTATTTACAAAATGTAATGTTATTACTATTAGTTAATATATATCCTATGGTTTTAGTTGGAAATATACTAGCTTTTATACTGTATGCTTTATACATAATATATATATTATTTTATTCTAAAAAGAAGAAAAAACATCGCCTAGGCAATCATCTTTGACAAATAGTAGAAAAAAGTGTATACTTAAAAACGTTTTTAAGGAGTGATTTGCTTGAAAATTAATAGTGTAGAACTCGTAATAAGTGCTGTAAGACGTAGTCAATATCCAACAGATGAAAAATCTGAATATTTATTAGTAGGACGTTCTAATGTAGGAAAAAGTAGTTTTATTAATACTTTAATAAATAGAAAAAACTATGCTAGAACATCTGCAACTCCAGGTAAAACTCAAACTATAAACTTTTATTTAGTAAATGAAGATTTTTATTTAGTTGATGCTCCAGGATATGGTTTTGCTGCTTTAAGTAAAGCAAAACAAAGAAAATTTGGATTAATGATGGAAGACTATTTACAAAATCGACAAAACTTAAAACAAGTATTTATGTTAATAGATTTTAGACATAAACCAACTAAAGATGATATTATGATGTATAACTTTTTAAAACACTATAAGATACCTGTTACTATAGTTGCAACTAAGATAGATAAAGTAGGAATAACATTACATCAAAAACAAAGAAATAACTTATTACATGATTTAGATTTAGTAGTAGGTGATGATTTTATAATGTTTTCAAATGTTACTAAACAAGGAAAAAATGAAGTATATGATAAGATAAGAAGGACAAATTAAAAGAGTAATATGTATACAAACCCCTAGATTTTTCTAGAGGTTTGTATTATATTTACAGTTTAATTGATATATTTTTATTCTTTTAGTAGCAAAAATAAAACATGTTTACAAAGAGATGATTAAAAATGTTAAAATAATATTTGTGTTGTAGGAGTGAATATTGTGAATAAAGAAAAATTTGGTAAATTTATTGCCTACTTAAGAAAAGAAAAAAAATGACACAAGATGACTTATCAAAAAAATTGTATGTAGATAGATCAATGGTTTCAAAATGGGAAAGAGGACTATTTATACCAAAGTATGATGTTATTCTAAAATTGAGTAATTTATTCGATGTTTCAGTAAATGAACTATATTATGGTGAAAGGCAAAATGATGAAAATAAAACCCAAGTTAGTGAGGTTACAATTAATATAATAAAAGATAATAGAAGAAAAATTAAGAGAATTGTTTTATGTGGAATAAGTTTTATTATAATATTATTTCTATCTTTTTTTATATATTATTTTGTTAATACTTACAAATCAATAAAAGTATATACAATTTCTGGTGAAAGTGATACTTTTGGCATTTATGATGGAATAATAGTTGTTTCAAAAGAAAAAAGTTATATTCAATTAGGCAGTATAGATAAACTAAAAGCTGTTGATATAAATAATGTAAGACTGTATTATAAAAAAGGAAATAAAGATTATACAATTTTTTCTAATAGTGAAACATCAAAATTATTAACAAATAATTTTAGTCATAGTGAATTATTTTCTTATAATGATTTAAAATATATTAGAGAAAATTTATTTCTAGAAATTATTTATGACAACAACAAAGATGAAACATTGAGTTTGTCAGTTCAAAAAGATTTTACGAATAAAAGTATTTTTTCAACTAAAGATAAACCTATGTCAGATAATAAATCATTATCAATAAATAATGATGTTCCAACATATATTAAAGAAAATTTTAAATTAAACAAAAAAGAAGAAAAATATTACATTCAAAAAACCAAAGGTGACACATCTATTACTCAAGAATATTATTATAATGCAAAATTATATGTTGTTGAAGAAGCTAAAACTGATGAATTTATTCATTTTGAATATTTTTATCCAAATGATATTTCTTATAAGACAGATTTTGGTGATAGTTCAACTTATACACTTGCAAATAAAACTTGTACTTCTGGAAAATGTAATCAATCAATTATAGATTATTTTCTAGATAAATATGTAAGCAAAATAGATTTTGAAAAATGAGGGAATTTTATTCCCATTTTTTTATGGGAATTTTTTTCCCTTTACTTTTTTAAACTTAGAAGGTATGATGAAATTAAAAGGAGCTATCCATGAGTAAAAAAACATTTATACACGCTATAATTTAATAAAACAAGGAATTATTTTACAATTATCTAAAAAAGGAGGGATAAAAATGAGAATAAAAATCATTGCATATATTAGTATACTAAGTGTTATAGCACTTATTGTAGTACTTGGTTTTCAACAGACAAATTCAAATGAAAAAAAATCATTTAAAGATAGTTCTAAAATATATTATGTAGATGCAGATGAGACTTTAACATTTAATAATATTGAAGAAATGATAGGTTATTCAGATTTTGTATTTGTTGGAACAGTTGATGAAGTAATTGGAAGTTATTATGATGAAGAAAAAGATTTAATGCCATATACAAAGTATAAGATGACTATAAAAAATAATTATAAAGGAAATTTACAAGAAAAAATAATTATATCAAAAAATGGTGGATATGATGAAGATGGAACTTTGCATTTGTTTAAAACAGATGCAGGAGTTGAAGATATGCTTGAACTAAATGAAAGTTATTTAATATTAGCTAATGCACAATCAAACGGGGAATTATTAGTTATAAGTGTTGGTGGAACGTATCATTTATTGGATAATATTGATAGCTATTCTAAAAATAATATTGGTGTGGAACAATATAAGGGAAATAAAAAAATAGATTTAAATTTAGAAAAAAGTATAGCAAATGAAAAAGAATATTCTAGACAACGTTACACCACTAAATATGAAAAAGCAAATTAAGAATGCATGAATTTTATTATCTATAAATTACAAAACAATATAAAGTGAGATAAAATTATAAGATAAATGTAGACGAAAAAAAAGTTATCTACATTTTTTTGTACATAAAATTTGTACTTTCATACAATAATATAGGTGAATGATATGAAAGTGGATTATTGCGATGAGAAAGTAATTATATATTTAGTAGACAATTATAGTGAAGATTTAGAAGAATTATGTTTTGATATAGTTGATAAATTAAATAAATTTTTTGATATTCAATTAAAAGGATTTTATGATGTTGAAATATATAGAGATATTAATTATGGTACTGTATTAGAATTTACTTTAGAACAAAGTGATTTATATATTGATTTTACTAAAATAGATTTACATATAAGTGACTATAATAATTATAAATTTTTATATGAGATTGATGATATTTTTGATATAGATGTAAAAAAAATCTATTTATATAATAATAAGATATATACTCCAATTGATAAATTAAAAATAGAAAATATAGAGTTTGGAAAATTGGTGTATAAAAATACTGATGTAATAATTCATAAATCAAAAGTAATTGATATGTAAACAGTATAAGAAAGATATGTGCAAATAGAAAAAAATATGATATAATTTTATTATGTAAAATAGGTGATAATATGAATGAAAAGAAGACAGTATTATTTTTAATGAACGGATTTGGTATTGAAACTAAAAAATCATTTGAAGTATACTCCAAGGAAAATATGCCCACTTTTGAAAAATTAATAGCAAATTATCCTTTTAAATTATTGTATGCATCTGGTGAAATGATAGGTAACAATAGAGGTGAATCATCAAACTTTAGAGATGGATACTATAATTTTGCCACTTTTGGAAACCCAAATACAAAGGATAATATACTAAGAAAAAAAATTGCATCCAATGAATTCGTAAAAAATCCTATTGTAAATGAAAGTATAGATATAGCACTTAAAAATAATTCAAGATTACATGTAATATTTGCACTAGGTAATAGGGTAAATAAAGAAATATATGACCAATTAAATACATATATTGAACTTGCAAAGAGTAAGGGTATAAAAGAAGTATATGCACATTTAGTATTAGGTTATAGTTCTGTTAGAGATTTAAAAATTGGAACAAAATGTATTAATGAATTTAAAAATCGTGTTATAAGATATTATCCAATTGTTAAAATTGCTTCTATTTGTGGAAATAAATATATGCATGATGGAAATCATGATGATATATCAAATTTCTATCGTATGATGGTAAGTGGAGTAGGAGAAATATGGACTGATTATGATGGTACTCTTAAGAAAAAATACGAAAGAGGAATGACAGATGATACTGTAAATGGATTTTTAACAATAAAAGATAATTTACTACATGAAAATGATAGTATATTAATGTTTAACTATGCTAATAATATTGGAACTAAATTTTTTACTACAGTATTAGATCCTAAAAAATTCTTCCCAACAAGTAAAGTACCAGAAAATATAAATGTTAGAGCGCTTTTTACAATTACAGGATTACCAGATATACCATTTGCTTTTAAAGAAGAATTGCCAGAAGTATATTTTTTAAATAAAATTCCTGAAACTAAAAAAATATTAGTCATGGGAAGTAAGGAGCGAATTCCTTATATTACAAGTTGTTTAAATGGAGAAAGAAAACAATTTAAAGATAATGTTAGTGTATGGCCAATAGATATTACTAAAAATAGGTTTTCTGCTATAAGTCAATATTTAGCTGCATATATAAATAAAGATATATATGATTTAATAATAGTTGATTGTCAATTATATGAACCTAGTGTTGATGAAAGAACTATTGAACAAATTAAAAATAATATGAAAGAATTAGATAAATGTATAAATATTACATATACACAATCAATGGAAAAAAATTATAGATTGATGATAACTTCATTATATGGAATTAGTTATACATTTAAATTAACACAAACTATGGAGTTAGTAGATTTATCTGAAAAAACACCATTCTTACTTATAGATAAAGAAATAAGAAAAGTTGATATGGTATTTAAAAATACTGGAACTTATTTAGATATATCTCGTTTAATTGGATTTTCTTTTGGATATTTAATAAATAATAATTTAGTAGCACTTGAAGTGCCTGGAGGTTCTAAGAAAAAAGGTATAAATAAGAAGATATTGTTAATTGTACCAGTATTGTTATTATTGATATTTGTTATATATTATTTTCTTTATATGAATGGAATAATATAAAATATGCAAAAGGTTTTAATATGCATATTTGTTCCATTTTTAGAACAAGAGTATGAATTATTTGTACCTATAAATAGAAAAGTAGGACTTATAAAAAAGATGGTAGCAAAAGCTATTATAGAAATGACATCTAATGAATATCAAGTTAATAATGAATTAAAAATTGTAAATAAAATTACTAATTATGTTTATGATAATGATGAATACATAATTAATACTGATATACGTAATGGTACAAAACTTATTTTATTATAAACTGTTTGGAGGTCGTTATTGTGGATAATCTTTATATTGATTCTTCATCTGGAATTGTTTTAGGAAAAAAATTATTAGAAGATTCAGATAATTTGAAAAATTTATTAATATCTTATAATAAAATACAAGAAAAGTTAAATAATATAAGTGATGATGCTATTTATGAAAAATATGTTAAACAATTATCAATTGATACTAAGATAATGTGTAAATTATCAGAGGCTGTTGAAAAAACAGGTGATGTTTTAGTAAATATATCATCAGTTTATAATAAATTAACTGAAAATAGTGAGGAGGAGAATTATAATGAGTAATGATCTTTCTTATTCTGATTTACTTTCTTTAGTAAGTAATTTAAAAATGATATCCTCCCAAATAGGTGAATTAATTAAAGAGATAAGTGATGATTATAAATCTATAGGATTAAATGGAGATGTTTGGGCAGGAGATGTAGCTAATACTGCAAAACAAATATTTGAGGATTTAGCAGTAAAATATCATGATTTTAATAAATTAAATAATGAGTATTGTGATTACTTAATTAGCTTAAATGAAAAAAAGAGTCAGGAGTAATGTAGATAATACTAAACAAGTAATTAGTTCTTCTAATATACTTAAAATGACTTCTTAGTTAATTATATATTTGTAAAAAAAGGATATTTTAAATTTAAAAGAGTATTCTTTTTTTTTGATGTATGATAAAATTTATAATAGGTGATACTATGAGAGTAATATTGTTTAATGAACAACTTTATAAATTAGATTTACCATCAAAAATAGATGGAAGTTTTTCATTACAAAATATTCCAGAATCAGAAGAGGTACTTGCAAACATAGAATCATTAGATAATAATTGGATATTAAGATGTGTAGATGAATATTCAATATTGGCTAATAGTGGACAATTTTCATCTATAAAAATTGAGAATAACAATTTTTATATATTAACAACAGGAAATATAAAAAAATTAATATATGTAGAAAGTAGTACAGATACTACATTTAAACTATATAAAGTAAAAGATAACTCAGATTTTATTATTGGTAAAAATAAAGAATGTACAATTTTCTATAATAACAATTTTATAATAGGTGAACATGCTTTATTAGCATATAAAAATGGTGATTGGACTTTAAAATTAGCACCTAAAGTTTCTATATATATTAATGATAATATAGTTACAACATCAGAAAATAAAATTAATAATGGTGATGTAATTTTTATATATGGTTTAAAAATTATACCTATGGGTAATACTATTTTAATAAATAATCCTCAAAACTTAGTTACTCTTAATCTAACTAACTTAACAGAGTATTTGATTAGACAAGATGAATCTGAATATAAAGAAGTTAAAGAATTGGATTATTATACTGAAAGTGATTATTTTTTTAAGACACCAAGACTTAGAAGATTTATAGAAACGTATGATATGAAATTAGCATCTCCACCAACTATGGATGATGAAAATGATATGCCATTAATTCTAGTTTTAGGTCCATCACTTACTATGGCATTATTATCTGGTATGACACTTTTTAGTGCTATTGCAGGTATTGTATCAGGTCAAACAAATTTATCCCAATCTTTAATTAGAATTGTAGGGGCTATGGCTATGTTAGCAGGATGCTTGTTATGGCCTAATTTAATAAGAAAGTATAATAAGCAAAGAAAAATTGAAGAAAATAAAAAAAGAGAAAAGAAATATTACGAGTATATAGATAAGAAAAAAAAGGAAATGATATCTGAAGGAATTAACCAATCACAAATATTAAAAGAAAATCTTATAAGTTTAGATGAATGTTTTAAAATTATAGTTAATAAAAAACGTATTTTATGGGAAAGAAAAATATCACAAAAAGATTTTCTTACAGTTAGAGTTGGAACAGGTCAAGTTCCTATAGATATGGATATAAAATTTGAAGAAGATGAATTTAGAATTGATGATGACCCATTAAAAGATGCTGCTATTAAAATAATAAATGAAAATAAAAATCTTACAAATGTACCTATAGGTTATTCTTTTTATAATAAAAAAGTAACAGCACTTATGGGTATGGATAAAAAACTAGCTCCATTTACTAATAATATTATTTTACAATTAGTAACATTTCATAGTTATGATGATTTAAAAATAGTCATCTTGACAGATAAACAACATGAATATAACTGGGAGGTATATAAAAATTTACCTCATTGCTTTAGCAATAATAAGAAAATTAGATTTTATGCTACTGATATTGATGAAATAAAAAATGTGAGTACTTTTTTGGAACAAGAGTATATTTCAAGAGTTAATAATGATAATGGGAAAAATATACAAAATGTAGAAAATGAAGATAAAAATATAGAAGGTACATATTCTCCTTATTATTTAATATTTACTGATTGTTTTACAAAAGTAAGAAGAATGGGTATAACAGAGTTAGTATTAAAAAATAATGGTAACTTTGGATTTGGTTTTATAATTATAGAAAATAGTTTGGGTAAATTACCTAGTGAGTGTGTTGATTTTATTACTATTGGTAATCAAACATCAGGAATACTTTGTAATGAGGTCGATAATTATAGTCATCAAGATTTTAATGATGAAATTAATAATGATATAGATATGGAAAAATGCCTTGAAATACTTGCTAATATACCTATAGAATTTTATGAAGATACAAGATATTTACCAAAAAGTATTGGATTTTTAGAGATGTTAAATGTTGGAAAAGTAGAACAATTAAATTCAATGAATAGATGGAGATTAAATGATCCAACTAAGTCATTAAGAGCTGCAGTAGGTATTAATGACTTAGGAAATATTATATATTTGGATTTACATGAAAGATATCATGGACCACATGGATTAATTGCTGGTATGACAGGTAGTGGAAAATCTGAATTTATTATTACTTATATATTATCAATGGCAATAAATTATAGTCCAAATGAAGTATCCTTTATTTTAATAGATTATAAAGGTGGGGGATTAGCAGGTGCTTTTGAAAATAAAATTCAAAATATAAAATTACCTCATTTAGCTGGTACAATTACTAATCTTGATAAAGCTGAATTAAATAGAACTTTAGTAAGTATAGATAGTGAACTTCGAAGAAGACAAATGAGGTTTAATGAAGCACGTGATAAATTAGGTGAAAGCACTATTGATATATATAAATATCAAAAATATTATAGACAAAGAAAATTAGATGAACCAATTCCACATTTGTTTATAATATGTGATGAGTTCGCAGAATTAAAAAGTCAACAACCTGAATTTATGGATAACTTAATTAGTACAGCAAGAATTGGAAGATCACTTGGTGTGCATTTAATACTTGCAACTCAAAAACCAAGTGGTGTTGTAAATGATCAAATATGGTCTAACTCAAAATTTAGGGTATGTTTAAAAGTTCAAGACCGTGGAGATTCTAATGAGATGATTAAAAAGCCAGTTGCTGCAGAAATAAAGGAACCTGGAAGATTTTATTTACAAGTTGGTTATGATGAATTATTTTTGTATGGTCAATCAGGATGGGCAGGAACACCATATATACCATCTAATACAGTTAATACAAAGTTAGATCACTCAATTAATTATATAAATAACGTTGGAACATCAATTAAAGATTATGATGATACAGGTCTAAATGTAAAAATTTATCATATGGGTGATGAATTATCTAATATATTAAAATATCTTATTCAATTATCAGATAAGGAAAATGTAGTAGCACCACAATTATGGCTTGATAATATTCCTGAAAATATATATATAGAATCATTAATTGAAAAGTATAATTATGTACCTGAAAGAGGAAAATTAGAGGCAATTATAGGTGAATATGATGCACCTTCTAAACAATATCAAGGATTGCTTAAATTAAATTTAGATAGTAATGGTAATACTATAATTTATGGAACTTCTGGAACAAATAGAGAAATGTTTTTAAGTTCATTAATATATTCTTTATGTTTAACACATTCTTCTTTAGAAGTTAATTTCTACATATTTGATTTTGGTTCTGAATCACTACGTATTTTTAGTGATATGCCACATGTTGGAGATATAGTGTTTGCATCTGATAATGAAAAAGTATCAAAATTAAATAAAATGATATCTGATGAGATAGAAAAAAGAAAAAAATTATTTGTTGATTATAATGGTGAATACGATAATTACTGTAAAAATAGTGATTCTACGGTTCCTAGAAAAGTATTTATATTTAATAATTTAGATTCATATAAAGAGTTATATCCTAATTGTGATGATGACTTAATTAAATATTCACGTGAAGGATTAAGATATGGTATCATTATCATAATAACTGCAAATTCTAGTTCTGGATTATATTCTAGACTTCTTAGAAATTTTGAAAATGTATTTGTACTTGATATGCCAAATGTTGAAAATTATGTAAATATATTAGGAAAAATTGGAAATATTTATCCTACTGATTATGAAGGAAGAGGTTTATTTAAATCTGATAACGTTTATGAATATCAAACTGCACAAATATATCCTAAAGATAATTTAGTAGAATATATTAAGAAAAAAACAATAGAGATAAAAGAGTTAAATCCTATTAAAGCAGAAAAAATTCCAGTATTACCAGATGTTATTACACTTGATATGATGAAAGAAGAAAATATAACTTTAAAAAGATATCCTTTTGGTATATTTAAAGAATCATTAAATAAAGCATATTATAATTTTTCAAATGATAAATCAACATTAGTAGTTTCTAATGAAATAGATGCTATAGCGCATTTCTTAGGTGGAATAATAAATATTGGAAGTTTAAATAGTAATATTGAATTTATTGTATTAGATGCACAAAATTTATTAGAAAAATTTTGTAATGTTGTAGGAAAATATATATCAAATGATTTTAATAATAATATTGAAAATATTATTAAGTACATTAATAATTCTTCTAATAATAAACTTATTATAATACTCGGTATTGATAAATTAAAAACAAATGTTGATACTATGACATTTAATAATTTTATAAATTGTGTAAAGAAAGATGATAATGTTAATATGATAATTTCTGATAATTCATTTAAGCTTAAAAAGTATTTATTTGAACCATGGTATACTGAGTTAGTTATTAATATAAATGGTATATGGATTGGAAATGGTATAATGGAACAAAATATTATACGTATATCAGAACTTACTAAACAATATAGAGAAAGAATAGATGCAAACTATGCATGGGTAATAAAAAATGGTATGGGAGTAATAACAAAAATATATAACTGTGCAGGTGATGATAATGAAAAATAAAGTATTAATAGAATTATATATTGTAGAAATAGGACAGAGTTATAATCTATATATACCTGTAAATGAATATATAGGTAAAATAACTGATTATATAATTGATTCTGCATTTGAATTATCAGATACTACTCCTAGTAAGAAAGATTATTATTTAATAAATCCTTCAACGGGAAAAGTATATAATAATAATGATATAGTAAGAGATACAGATATTAAAAATGCAAAAAAGATATTTTTAATATAATTTCTTGACTTAGAAATGTAAGTATGATAAATTTAAACTAGAGGTGTGAATGTATGATAACTGGTATCACTGATTTTGACTCACTTTTAAGTGTGTGTGATAAAGTTAAATTAGATTATGTAGAACTTATGCAAGTATTTAATGAATTAAATGATCAGATACTTGGTGAGAAATCATGCTGTAAATCAAGTGATCTTAGTTTCCTTTATGACAAATATTGTAATCAATTAAATGAATTAAATAAGATAAATAGTAAAATTCAAAATTATTACTTATCAATTAATGAATTAATATTTGGTTACAAAAGTGAACAAGAAGAAATAACTAGAAGTATGCATTTATATCTAGACAAGGTAAGGGAGGATATTAAATAATGGGTGATGTTAATTATAATTTGAGTGCTGCCACAAAATTTGCAGAAACTATTGATAGTGCTGTAGACGAAATTAAAAGGACAATTGAAACAGAATGGGAAGCATTAAAATCTGAATTTAGAATTGATTGGGTAGGAGAAGACGAAGATGCATTCGAAAATGAATTATTAAAGAATGTTCAAACATTATTTTACAATGTAAATTCTGTCGCTGGAAGTTCATGTAGTTTTATAATTAATGCTGCAAATGCTTTAGCTGAATTCACATCAAATATATCACAAAATTTTGGAGGAGCAGTTGTTTCAAAATTAGATGATTATATTGTAAAGGAAAGAACACTTGATATTGTTAAAGATTCTCAAAGTTTTTCAGAAACTACTCAAAGAGGACTAGTATCAGATAATTCTGATCAAAAACTAATTGAAGCACTAACTAATTTCTGTGATAATGTTTCTAAAAAAATCGCAGAAGCTTATCAACAAGTAGATGCTGGAAATTCTTTTGTTTCAAATATATCTCCCGATAATGCTATTGGAATGAAGAATTTTATTGAATCAATTGGTGAAAGTAGTACAAAACTTACTAATATTTTAAATTCATTTAAAAATGAAACAATTCCTCAATTAGTAGAAGCATATAAAAAACAACATGAAACACTTGTTTCTGACAGTAAAACTGCACAATCAAATGTAGAAAGTGAAATAGCACGAGCTACATCTAATGAATAGTAATTTATATTACTATTTTTAAGTATTTAGAATAAAGGAATAATATGTCAGATAAAGAATATTATATACATTTACTTCAAAAGATAGTTAATGTTTCCTCTAACTTACAAAGGGCACTTACATCTATAGATGAGTCATATGTTCATTTAAAAAAAGGATTGGGTATTAGTTCTATTGCATATAATGATGAGGAAATAAATAATATTAGAAATGATATATCAAATAAACTAGATATAGTAAATAATGTTTTAATCCCAACAATTAAAAGTAAAGTAGATAGTTTATAATAGGTGATACAATGTCAAAATTTGAATTTAATGTTACTAAAACTAAAAATAGAAGTGAAATTATTCATAAAAAGATAAATGAATATAAAAATATAAGTGATCAAGTATATTTTGATTTAAAGCAATCTAAAAATTATTGGATAGATGCAGCTAGTGAAAGTTTTAATAGTGCTGCTAGTTTGGATTACAATTTATTAAATAGTGTTGTATCATCAATTTCAAGTTATCAAGATAGTGTTGATTATTTTACTGATGAATTACAAAATATTTTTACATCTAAAAATTATTCTTCTGATAACATGGATATAATATATGACTCATTTTATATTGAATGTTGTAAAAGTAAATTAAGTAATACAAAAAAATTTATAGATAATAGTATTGATAATTTTTCTACATGTATTGTACCATCTGAATATGAGTATATGGATACTTTAAATGAAGTATTTAGTTCTTTATATTATATTAAGGATGATATTAATAATTTAGTTTTTGATTTAAATAACACATCTAATCGCATTGAATCATTAGTAACAAGATGCCAATCTAATGTAGCATCTATAACATATAATGAGGTAGATAATAATATTTCAAGAGGATTGTGGTCTTTAGTTTCAGTAATGCCTATAAAAGACTTAAATATAACAAATGATAAAGTTAATAGTATTCCTAGTAAAATTGTTAAAAATGATAATACATATATAATAAAATCAAGTGAAGAAAAAAGTGTTGTAAAATAAAGTATATCAAATGTAAATATATAGTAAACAAGTATTTAACTAATACTTGTTTTTTGTTATAATTATGTAAATATAATAGGGGTGGGATTACTATGTTAATATTACTTATTAAAGGAAATAAAATATATAAAACTAAGATACCTAATAAACCTATTGGAAATTATTGGGTAAAAGATGTAAATCAAGATGGTGAATATAATTTAATTAATATTTGTACCTCTAATGGTAATTGGATTTTAAATGGTAATGATAATATAGTAATTGTTGATGAAGATAAAGAAAAAAAATATTCCTACCTTAAATATTATAATTTTTATCTATTAAAAAATAAAAGTGATAATACATATATTTTATTATATTGTTGTCCTTTGTATGATACTACATATACCAAATATACACTTTCTAATACTAACAATATAACTATAGGTAAAAATCAAACAAATTATATATATTTTAATACATCAGGAATAGATGAAGAACATGCTACTATAATTAATACTAAAGATAAATTAGTTATAATAGATAATGATAGTAGATTAGGTGTATATGTAAACGATAAAAGAATAAATAAAAAAAGAACCTTAGATAATGGTGATGTAATATTTATTGTTGGACTTAAAATAATTGTTATCTTTGAAAATAACGAAAGATATTTAATAGTTAATAATCCAGATAATTTAGTTAAATGTAGACTAAAAGAGGTTTTAAAACCAGAAGTTGTAGATAAAAATAAATTAATAGATACTTTAGATTCTGATGAAATATTAAATGTTAATTTATATAAAAAGAATGATTATTTTTACAATAAATATAGAAGTAAAAATAAAATAGATAATGTAAGCATTTTAATAGAAGAAAAAAAAGAAGTAAAACAAATTTCGATATCTAGTTTTTATATGACAATAATAACAGGAATAATAATATCTTTAATATTAATTGTATTATCAATATTAAATGGTATAAAAGGCGGTATAGTTATATCTGTAATACTTCTTATAACTATGTTATTATATCCGTTAATTATTAAAAAGTATAATAAAAAAATAACTAATCTTAATGATTTAGAATATGAAAAATATTTAAGTGAACAAAATAATATTATAGAAAATATAAAATCAAATCAAAAAAACACTTTACTTGAAAATAGTAAAGATATTAAAGAATGTGAACAGATAATATTATCTAGTAAAGATAATTTATGGGAAAGAAAATTAAAAGATGATGATTTTCTTAATATAAATTTAGGTTTAACTGATTTATCGATGAATATAGATATAAAATCACAATATAAAGAGAGTATTAATAATACAAATATAAAAGATGCTCCACTTAATATTTCTCTTATGACTAATAAAATATTAGGAATAATTGGAATTACAAAGTTGTGTAACCAGTATGTAAGACAGATTATACTACAATTATCTGCTTTACATAGATATGATGAATTAAAAATAATTGTATTTTCAAAACAAATAAATAAAGATAAATGGAACTATATAAGAATTTTACCACATATATGGAGTACAGATAAAAAAACAAGATTTCTTGCTACTAATGAAGAAGAAGTTAATTTAGTATGTAACTATTTATATAGTAATAAAAGTGAAAAAGAATATTATGTATTAATAACAGATGATGTACATTATTTATATAAAAATAATTTATTAAATAAAATGAAAGATAGACTTAGTGTTATTATAATGAATGAAAATTTAAATAATATATCTTCATTATGTACTCATATAATATTACTTAATGATAGTGAATCTACATATTATGAAAACAAATTAAATGGAATAAATAATAAGTTTAAAGCAATTTTTAATTATAATATAGATATGTATAAATGTAGTAAGGTATTAGCCAATATACCTATAGATATTATAAAAAATGAACTTCCAAATAAATATACATTTATGCAAATGTATAAAGTAGGTAATATACAGCAATTAAATATATATAATAGATGGAATACTAATAATACAGAATTAACTTTAAGTGCTAAAGTAGGTGTTGATATATATGGTGAATCAATAGATATTAATTTACATAAAGACTATGATGGAACACACTTTTTAATACAAGGAATACCAGGAGCAGGAAAAACAGAATTTTTAACTACATATATACTATCTATGGCAATAAATTATAATCCTTTAGATGTACAATTTATTATAATGAGTTCAAATAAAGTATTTAATAATATTTTCTATAAGGAAGATGAGAATATTAAGTTACCTCATTTAATAGGTGTAGTAGATTATGATACATATACTTTAAAACGTTTTATGACTACAATAAAATCAGAATTAATTAGACGTAGAATATTATTTAATAAAGTATCACAAAATTTCAATTTAAATAATATAGATATATATACTTATCAACATTTATATCATAATAAACTAGTAACAGAAGAAATACCACATATATTTATAATAATAGATGAGTATGAAGAATTAGAAAGTAAACATCATAACTTTATAAAAAATTTATTAAAAATAAGTCATATAGGTCCAATACTTGGTATACACTATGTATTTACTACAGATAAAAAAGAAAGTATTAATGATATAGATATATTTACATCAAAAGTATTAATGCATAATTTAACAGATGATGATTGTATAGTAAATAATCCTGGTAGATTTTATTTAAAAACTAAAAATAATAATATAATATTAGGACAAAGTGCTAGTAGTTATTATATTTATAATGAATCAGAGCAATATAATTTAATACCAGATACTTATATAGAATTTATAGATAATGTAGGTAGAGTAATAAAAAGAGAAAATAAAATATCTATAAATAATAAGATAGATACTAATAATACAGAGTTAAATAATATACTTATGTATTTATCTAATTTAAATAATTACAATATAAGTGAGCTTTTTTTAAAAAAATTAGATAGTTATAAAACAGTAGCTTCATTGATGAAAAATTATGAAGTAAATACAAAAAAATATGTAGTAGAACCAATAGTAGGTGAATATGAAAATTTATATATTCCAAAACATGATATATTAAAGATAACACTAACTGGTAAAAATAATTTAATATATAGTATAGATAAAAATGAATATGAAACCTTCCTAAGTACAATGTTATTTTCATCAATGTATTTATATACTCCAAGTGAAGTAAATTATTATGTAATTAATTTAGGAACAAATATTTTATCAAGTTATAAATCATCTCCTTTAGTAGGTGATATAGTAAATATCGATAATTTATTTAAATTAGAAAATTTATTTAAACTAATTAAAATAAAAATAGATGAGAGAAAAGATTTGTTTAAAGATTATGATAATAGTTATGAAGAATATATTAGAAAGACAAATGAATTAGTTCCTTTATTAGTTATAGTAGTTAATAATTATAAAGAGTTTAATAATAAATGTGAAAATTATATATATGATTTAACTAAGTTACTAGATTATAAAGATTATGGAATTAGTGTAGTAGTTAGTAATGATGAAGTAGTAGATGATACAATTAGTTATAAATTTGACCAAATATTTACTATGAAATTAAATAATAATAAAGATTATAATTCAATATTTAATGAAGATATATCTAACTATCCAGAACCATATAATGGTAGGGGATTAACTAAATTAGAAGGTAATGTATGTGAATTCCAGGTAGCATTTACGAATGCTAAAAATAAGCCATTTAATACTTTTGTTGAAAAACAATGTATAGAATGTTGTAAAGAATATAAAAATAGTGCTAGTACTATACCAGTATTACCTGATAAATTAACATTAAAACAAGTTAAACAAGAACTTGGAAAAACAGATGAAATGATAATTGGATATGGTACTGATTTAAAACTAGTAAAGTATGATTTTAATAATAAAAACACTACAATAATAAGTGGAGTTAATTATGATATAATTAATAAATTTACTAAACCACTTACAAAACAATTTGCATATTTAAATAGAAATGATGTAATAGTATTTGATGCTTTAAATAATTCATTAAATTTAAAAATTAATAATATAAAATATATTTGTAAAGATTTTGATGAAAATTTTATACTATTACAGGATTATATTAATAATATATATATAATGAATAAAGATACAAGTGGTCATTATAATTTAGAAAAACATAGGACAATATTTATAAATGGTATCAATAAATTATATAATCAATTATCAACTGATAATAAAGAAAAATTAGCCCAATTGATAAATAAGTCAAGTATGTTAGATATAGTAAACTTTGTTATTATAGATTCAATAGATAATCAACAGAAATTAGTAAATAATAGTTGGTATAGAAATATATTTAATGACTCTGATTGTATATGGGTAGGAAATGGATTATCTAATCAAAGTATAATATCAACTTCTACTAAAGTAGATAATGATATATCAAGTAATTATTGTTATGTAATAACATCAGGTATTCCTACACTAACACAGTATGTAGAAAGTTTTGATGTAACAGACAAATAAAAAAGATCATTGATCTTTTTTATTTAATATTTTTTGTATTGATAAACACGTTTTAAAATGATAAACTTATAATAGGTGATTTAAAGTGATTATAAGAAAAATAGATAAAGGATGGCTTGTTAATGATGTAGGAAGCGTAAATCCTCCTAATGCAAAATATAAAAATTTAACAATAAATACAATATTTAATGATATAATCAATTCTAAAATAATTAAAATTAGTTATTCTACAGAAGAACCACCTAGCTTAATCATTGTTAGAAAAAAAACAATTAATACAAAAGGAATAAATAAAACAATAAAAGAAACTGTTGTTTTAAATGATTATGAAAAAATGAAGGAAGAACCTTCAATTAAAGAATTAAAAAAAGAAATAGATAATTATTTTAATAATAAATTGACTAAAAAATTACCTAAATTCGTAAAAAAGATAATTATATATCCTGCAGCACTAGCTATATTATTTGAAGGATATAATTTATATAAATTAGAACAAAAAGTAAGATACTTTGATGATAATGCTACAACAACAGTCGATAAGGAAAAAGAAATATCTGAAGTATTAGGGTTATTTAATGAATATTGTAATGCATTTTGTATAGATGATATTCAAAGAAGTATTATTTATTCTAATATATTGGATACTTTAGAAAATAGTGATAATAAAGAGAAGGTAATAATTGAATCCGTTTATAACTTTTTTTTAGAAAATTTATATAATAAAGTTTCTATTCAAAAAAATGAATCAACAGAAGAAGATATGGAATTATTTATAGTAAGAAGTTGCAAAGCATTACAAATAGATGATCCAGATATAATTTATACAATGTTAGCAGTACATAAATTAGAAACATTAAATGGTACTAGTAATGAGTGTATATTTAAAAATAATTTAGGAAATATAAAAACAAGTTCAATGGAAATAAAAGAATATCCAAATGCTCAAGTGGGGGCTATAGACTTTATATATGATTTTATGAAAAAATATGAACAAACATATGATACTAATAATTCAATAGAATATAATTTAAGTAAGATTTATAGTAATGATAATAATTTAAATGACAAATATATGAGTGCTATTACAAGTATAAAAATTATGTTAAAAGATGATTTAGAATTAGAACATATAGAGGAATTATTACAAAAGCAAGAAAAAATATATTAATTTAATATATTTTTTTTGTATACCAATAGTATAGAACCATTTTATAATATTTATTGTATAATTTTTTTGAGGTGATTAAATTGGATCAGGAAAAAGTAGGAAAGTTTATAGCAACTCTTAGACGCGAAAATAATATGACACAACAACAACTGGCAGACACATTAAATATTACTGATAAAGCAGTAAGTAAATGGGAAAATGGCAGGTGTATGCCAGATATATCTTTTTTAGAGGAACTATCTAAAATATTTAATGTAACTGTAAAGGAAATATTAAATGGTGAAAGACTATATAAAAAAAGACAAATAAATAAAGATAAAATAGTATTAGAAGTAAATGATTTATATAAGTCATTTGGTACAAAAGAAGTATTAAGAAATATAAATTTTAAAATATATGAAGGAGAAATAGTTGGCTTAATAGGACCAAATGGAGCAGGAAAAACTACATTAATTAAAACAATATTACATTTATATAAAATTAATAAAGGTAATGTATCAATTTGTGGTTACAATATTGATAAAAATTTAGAAGAGGCACTATCAAAGATAGGATGTATCATAGAAAATCCAGAGATGTATAATAATATAACTGGAAGAAAAAATTTAAAAATAAATGCACTTTTAAATAATGTTAAAGATAAAGCGTATATTGATGAAATTATTAAGTTTGTTAAATTAGAAGATAGAATTGATGATAAAGTAAAGAAATATTCACTAGGTATGAAACAAAGACTTGGACTTGCTAATGCACTAATTAAAAGACCTAAATTACTAATATTAGATGAACCAACTAATGGATTAGACCCAATGGGTATTAGAAATCTAAGGCAAATGTTAAGAGATATGAGTCAAAAAGAAAATATTAGTATATTAATAAGTAGTCATATATTATCAGAAGTAGAAAATATATGTGATAGAATTATTATCATTAATGATGGTAGTATAATTGAACAATTTGGTATAGAAGAAATAAAATATAAAAATAAATCTTTAGAAGAAGAATATTTTAATAAACTTGAAAATGGTGATAATTATGAAAATAATTAATTTAGTAAAAACAGAATTTATAAAAAATTATAGTTTTATAAGAATGATACTAATATGTATAGTATTATTTATAGGTGCTAATGTATTAGTTAAAATAAGCTATTCAGAAGAATTTGACTTAGAAAATAAACAAGATTTTATAAGTTCTGAACAAGGAAATTTAGAAAATAACTATTCAGGTAACTTATCGTTTGAAGAAAAATATAGCAAAAACAGTTTAGAAAAAAGAATTAAATATTATAATTTAATAAAAGACGAAAAAGTGTTTATGCCAGAAGATTGGAGATTTCATATAATAAATTTTGAATTATATAATTTAGAATCTGAAAATTATATATTAAGTTCAATTATTAAAGATAAAGAAAATACTTGTAAAATTAACGACATAAAGTCTGAAGAATTGAAAAGTAGTATAAATGATTATTGTACAAAATATAAGTTAAGTGATTTAGAAAAGTTATATAAAGAAAATGAAAAAAAGATAAATGAATATACTAATTTAATAGAAGAAAATAAAATTTACTTATATTTACAATATCAGTTAGAAAATAATAAAATAAAATCAAATGATTTTATAAATAATTTAATTGATAAAAAAGTAAGTGATGTAAATGATTATCTAGTAAAAAATTATTATCAATATAATAGTTTATTAGAATTTATTGGTGATGGAGAATATAGTGGTTATAGAATTAATCTAAAATTATACTGTGAGAATTCAAAAAAATTTTTAGACTATAGACTTAAAAGAAATATTGCTATTATTAATTATAGTTCTAAAAATGAAATAAAACATGATTTAACTTTTGATAATCAATTTGATGGTTATACACATGAATATCATACAACAAAAAAGAGTGTTAACCAAGTATATCATATGTATTTTATAGTTATGTTATTAATTAGTATTACTAGTGGAGGTATAGTAAGTAGGGAACATAGAAGTAGTACAATTAAAAATATAATAACAACACCTGTAAGAAGATGGAAAATATTATTAAGTAAATTTATATATATGATATTAGATACATATATTTTATTAATTATAAGCTTTATAATGATTAATATATGTGCAGGAATAAAATATGGATTTAGTGATTTATTTACTCCAAAATTACTATATGAAGGTGGTAAAGTAATAGAAGTTAATTATTATTTATATACTATTAAAATGATGTTTTTAGCAAGTATTCCTACAATATGTTATTTAAGTTTCTTATTATTTTTATCTACTATAACATTAAATACATCTGTTACAATAGGAATAACATCATCACTTAGTATAGTATCTTTAGTAGTATGGTTATTTGGTATGAAGAAAATTATTTTTACTCCAATATGGTATTTTGATTGTGGATTTATGATAAATGAATCATATTTATATTTAGAATCTTTAAGATATAATTATTATAATATTAATACTGGAATAATTATATGTTTAATAACTACTGTTCTATTATATATAATTACTAATATAGTATATATAAAAAGAGATGTAAAATAAAAGAGCTTTCACGTAAGCTCTTTTATTTTTTTCTTTGTGCTAAAGTCCAATCGAATATAGTTTTATAATTACTATCTAATTGGGTTTCATTAATAACTCTACCAACAAATCCTAAATGGGACTGATTAGTATATTTTTTTTATATGTCTTTTCACCAATTTTATTTATATTATTATAAAGTGTAATTCTAAGGTTACCATGTGGATCATTATCACCTTGAAAAATATATGTTGGTACATTTTTAAAAGATTTTGCGTAATAGGTGAATTACATGATATTAATACAGCGCTTGAGAAAAAGTTAGGACATTTTTTACAACATTTGGTAATTGATTAGCACCTAAGCTAAATTTCCATATACTGATTCTATTTCTGTCTATACCATTTTCATCCACAATACTCATTAGTATTGATTTGAGGCATTAATATATACGTATTATAAGAAGCACATTTTTTATTGAGTAAGAAAAATCAAGATCACCATCTAATTTAGAAATATCATTACCTTTTTTAACTGTTCCATGTAAGAATACTATTAATGGTTTATTTGATTCAACTTTTTATGAAATATATAATGCATAGTTATGTCCATCATAGGTAGAAGTAGTTAACCATTAATTGAATTTGAAATCGCATTACTAAGAGAATTATTATTACTTGTGTAAGAATTATTACTATTGCTTGTATAAGAATTATTACTATTACTTGTATAACTATTTGTATTACTACTTGAATAATTTGAATTCCATCCTAAAGACTTATTACTATATGGTCTTCTATGGGTAGCTGGAGTATTATCTACATCAGTATTAGCTATACAACTACTTCCAGAGTAATATAGAAAACATCTTATACAATTTGTAATTGAACTTTTATCATCACTATCTGCAGGATTAGATACTCTAATAATTACAAATTGTACTAAGGCTGCTGTTAAAAATATTAAAGCAGTTGTTATAAATTTTTTAATAACATTATTTTTAGCTTTAGCTACATCATCTGCATTACCACTTGATATAGATTTAAGTAATGTAACTATAGAAAACGCTATTAAGATAATAGGTGTTCCAACTATTAATAATGTGTATGCTACTGTTGTAAGTTGAGGTATAGCCTTAGGTATTTTATTTGCTGTTCCACAATTTATGTATTCTAATTTAGTAGATAATTGAGTAAAATCTTTAGTATTAATTAGCACTATAGCTATAACTAAAAAATATATTATAAAGAATAATTTAATCTTTTTATTCATCAAAATCACCTTTACTTTAAACTATTATACCATAATTATTTAATAAATAATATAAATAGAATAAAATATATTAACTAAAAATAATAAAAATTTTTTTACAGTATTGTACATTATTAAAAATAATTTATACATAATTTGTTAAATTACCAATAAATTATTGTATAATAAATCTAAGTGATTATGATGGGTGAATTTGTTATATTAGTAATAGGAGCCATTTTTTTGTGTTTGGCAGTTATTTTATTATTTATAGGTATGATTTTTCAAGAAATTAGTTCAACTTTAATCTTTATTAGTATTGTTTTTTTTGCTTTTGGAATTTATTTTTTACTTAGGTATATAAAAAGTAAAAAAATAGATAAAGAGGTAGATGAAAAAGGGGAGATATGTTATGGATTTATTAAAGGTATAAAAAATACAGGAATTTATAAAAATTCAGCTCCTGAGCTTAATGCAATTGTCTGTGTATATGTTAATTCAACGAAAACTGTTGAAAGTAGTGAAGATTCTATTGGATTTGCTTCAGGTTTATATCCAAGCTATTCATATGTTAAGGTAAAATATTATAATGGTAATATAAATATATTAGAGAAAGTAGAATTTAATAATCTTCCTATTGAAGTACAAAATATTTTTACTGATGTAACAAAATATATGAATATTGAAGAATTAAATGCTTATAATTCTAAAAATTATACTATGAACGAATATATAGAAAATAATTATAAAAGCTAAAAAATTAAAATTGTAAATTATAGTTTACAATTTTTTTATATATTAGAAAATACTTTGTAAAAATATAAAATTAATTTTATTATGTATCACAATATTATAAAAAAGTAATTTAATGTTTAACTTTTACATATACTTAAATAAAGAAAGTAGGGAAAAAATGGAAAAGTTAGATATTATAAAAGATATAACAGCACGTACTAATGGAGAAATATATCTTGGAGTAGTAGGGGCTGTTAGGACTGGAAAAAGTACTTTTATAAAGAAATTTATAGAAAATTTAGTTGTACCTAATATAGAAGATGAATATATGCGTAAAAGATGTTTAGATGAAATACCACAATCTGCTCAAGGTAAAACTATTATGACTACAGAACCTAAATTTGTACCTAGTACAGCAGCATCCATAAATATAGATGATTTTACTACTAGTATAAGACTAGTTGATTGTGTAGGTTATGTAGTAGAAGGTTCTAAAGGATATGAAGATGAAAATGGTCCTAGAATGGTTAGAACACCATGGTATGATGAAGAAATACCATTTATAGAGGCAGCTGAAATAGGTACTACTAAAGTAATTAAAGATCACTCAAGTATAGGTATAGTAGTAACTACTGATGGATCATTTGGAGAAATAAAAAGGGAAGCATACCAAGAAGCAGAAGAAAGAGTAGTAAGTGAACTTAAAAGTATTGGAAAACCATTTATAGTACTATTGAACTCAGCACATCCTATGTTACCTGAAACAGATAATTTAGCTAATAAGTTAAGAGGAGAATATGAAGTACCAGTTTTACCAATTAGTATTGAAAACATGGGTGAACAAGATATATATAGTATATTAAAGGAAGCATTGTATGAATTTCCAGTATTAGAAGTACAAGTAAATATGCCAGATTGGATAGCTAGTTTAAAGCCTGAACATTGGTTGAAACAAATATATATGGATATTATTAAAGAAAGTGTAGTAGAAGTAGATAAATTAAAAGATATAGATACTATTAATAGTCACTTTAGTAGCTGTGAATATATTTCTAAATCATATATATCTAATGTTGATGCATCTACTGGAGTAGTAACTATTAATATTGAATCACCAGATGAATTATATGGTCAAGTATTAAAGGAAATAGTTGGAGTAGATGTAAATAGTCGTGCAGATATAATTAGTTTATTTCAAGAATATAATGAAGCAAAACAGGCATATGATGGTATAAAAGACGCATTAAACATGGTTAAAAAAACAGGATATGGTGTAGCAAATCCAACTCTAGCTGATATGAAATTAGAAACTCCAGAAGTAATAAAACAGGGTAGTAGATATGGAATAAAATTAAAAGCAATAGCACCTTCAATACATATGATTAGAGTTGATGTACAATCTACATTTGAACCAATAATTGGTACGGAAGTACAAAGTAAAGAATTGATAGATCATTTAATGAAAGATAAGGATAATGTTTGGAAAAGTGAAATATTTGGAAGAAGTCTAGATGTGATAGTACAAGAAGGAATACAAGCTAAATTATCATTAATGCCGGAAGGAGCAAGATTTAAATTACAGCAAACAATAGGTAAATTAGTTAATAAAGGTTCTGGTAATTTAATAGCATTTGTTATATAAATACATATTATATGTATTTTTTTCTTATTATTTACGAAAGGGTTAGTGTAGAATAAGTGTGGAGATTTTTCTCCTAAAAAAATAGTTTTATAATTAAACTCATTTTAAAAGATATTTG
>CANPVU010000016.1 GCA_947581765.1 uncultured Bacilli bacterium | reverse complement strand
ATTATCTAGATATTGTTGTAACGGACCAAAATCCATCTGATCAAATATATTATTTTCCATAATTTATTCCTTTTTTAGTTTTGATTTGTTACATTACTAGTTACATTATTATTTGTATTTGAATTTGATGTATTATTATTTTCATCAGTACTTTCAGTTGGTCTTTCAACTTCAACTGTTTTTTCTGCAATATAATTTCTCATATATGTATTAACTCTAAGTTCTTTTTCTTGACCTCTTCTATTTTTTCCACCTTGTGGAATAATAATTAAATCAATATCTGTTCCATTTAATAGTTCAGCTTTTTTTATAATTTCTTGTTCTGATACTGGTATACCAAAATTCAAAAATGATGGTGTACCTATATCATTAGTACTTCTAAATACGTTCTTACCTGAACTTTCAGTAACTGCTAAAACTTTTAAATTTTCATATAATTTAGTATAAATTAATTTTCCTTCTTCTTTTTCATCATATGTTTTAATGTACATATCTACATATTCATCTGGTTGAATAGAATTTCCAAATGTAGTTGTTACATTTACTGAGAAATAGTATGGCATTTCTCCTTTTGTTTTTGTATCAACTAATGTTAGCCAAGGTCCTGGTAATTCATCTTCAGTAACTAATTGTTCTTTAGTAAACATTCCACCTTTTGGAATTGTTACATTCTCACCAGTATATTTTCCAATTATTTGACTATCTACCAAGATAACACCTTCTGGTTTAGCAGCATGTGCTACTTCAACGTGTGTTATATCACCACTTTCTATGTAAGTTAAAGGTGATATAGTATGTTCTGCTACTGGTACATTTTCTTTTCTTGTTTCCTTTGCTATTTGTTTGGAATATAGAAAATATAAAATTGCTAATACTGCTACTACACCTATTATTGTTACTGTATTTTTATTTGTAAAAAACTTTTTTAAAGAAATTGCTAAATTATTCATATAAATATATCCCCTCTCTAAACAATTCTATTATTCTTTTATACAATACTTTATCATTCTTCTTCATTATAGTATTTTGTTTCTAGTATTGCATCTATTTGATTTGTAAGTGAAAAACTTGTTGCTTGTGATCCTAATGAAAAGAATCCAACGTTAAATGTACTAACCCTTATGCTTACCTTTGGTGGTTGTTCATGAATATCATATACTTTTATGTGATAATCATGGGATAATGTTGCATCTTGTGCAAATCTTCTAATAAAACTATCTAAAAATCTTTCTTGATCTATTCTTATAGTTTCATCTTTTTCATATGCTGCTAAATCCAGTGCATCAAACATTGCTGCTTCTGTTGTTTCTTTCAACAGTTCGTAGTTATGTTCACTTGTATTAGTAACTGTTTGAAAGAAGTAAACTAGAAATATAGATGTTATTCCTAGACCAACTATTAGTACTGCCCAAAAAGATTCCTTCATCAAGTCACCTCCTACCTAATAAAGTAAAACTTTAGTATTAACACTTTCTTGGCCAAACAAGTATTATGAATAATAATTAGACTATTCTACTATCATAAATACTATCAATAGTATAACATAATTTTTTATTTTATACTAGTGGTTAAAATAATAAAAGTTAATTTTCTAACATAACAAAAAAAGTGATTGAAATCACCTAAAATAAGATTCTAGTTATTTTATATTAAAAAGAAAAATATGGTTTCATCACTTAAGACAGTTTCCATGCAAAAATGTAATATCATTTTTTCTCGCATATAAATAACTATTATTTAATTTTACCTAAAAAGTCTTTGCAAATGAATGCTTTAATGTGATTTAATGACTTTTCATTTTCAGTTTTAGAAAACTTCACTGTTAATTCTTCGACAATATCTATTAATTCGCTCAATTGTTTTTCTGTCACATGAACGTGTTTAAAATTATTAATAATGAAATTTTTTAGTTTTATTAAAACACTTACATTTGTTTTTGCTTTAATATATGTATAATTTTCATTGATAAGTTTAATAATTAAATCTATTTCTTCAATAATTTGTTTTCTATTCATACTTTTATCACTCCTTACAAATCACTAATCATTTTTCTCATTAAACTCATCTATTGCATCTAATATTTTATAAACACCTGTATGTGGATTTGTTGTTAATAATTCCTCATGATTATTAATAGCTTGTTGTTCAAACGATTGGGCTACAGTTCTTGCTTCATTTGTCTTATCTTTGATTATTCTATACATATCCATAGTTTCATTATATGTACCATTTATTTTCTCTAATTCTTTTTTTACTTCTTTACTAGTTCCAAACCTTAATTTATTATTTCTGTAATGAACTAAATACCATATTTCAAAAGTTGGAGATGATGTTATTATTTCAATATTATTTTCGAAACATTGGTCTTCTATTTTTTCTATTTCTTCAATTCTTTGATTAGATAAATCCGTATCCAGTACTAAAAAGATTCTTACATTATCTTCTGATTTGATATCTTCGTTATTTATATATTTTATCAAATCTTCTAACATGCCTTTCGGATCAGTGCTATTTCCTGTAGAAAATTGTATTCTTAAATCTCTACTAGCATAATTTCTAAAATAATAGTATTCAGAAGATTTTTTTCCACCTTCTGAACAGATTACTATTAGTGGTTTTTTCTTAATGTGCTTTAATTGTCTTCTAGCCATAAATCAGCATCTTTTATAAATGGAATAGCACCATATCTACCATTTATATAACCTTTCTGAATATTTTCATCTTTTCTTACTGAAAATGAATCTAATGGATATAAATCAGATACACCATTATCTGGATTTTTTTCTGTAAACCAAATTTGATCTCTTCTCAATAATTCTATATTTAATAGGTTTGTCGCATGTGTTGTAAATATCAACTGACTATTTACTTTATTAATATCCCTATTATTAAATAATTTTATAATAAACTCTACTAATGCAGGATGCATACTTCTTTCAAGTTCATCAACTATTATTACTCTGCTACTTTCAAATGCCCTTTTTAAGGAAGGTGCAAAGTAAAATAAAACTTTTGTTCCAGATGACTCATCATCAAAATTTAACTTGTAAGACTTTTTATTATTATTTTCATCAACTACCTCATGTTCTAACTCTATTTTAACGTTAGACATCTTAAACGAACCTTGAGTTCTAGCAAGTGGTGGAATCAGCATATCCATCATTGTACTATCCATTTCTTTTTCTTCATAATCAACATGAAAATTTTTAATATGTATATCTGATTCATTTAAAAGTTTTAAAGTAAAGTCCATTAATTCTTTATTATTGTTACTATACTCAATCATATCAGTATTAGGTATGATATTAAACGAATCGTATGTATCTATTACATCTGCAAACCATAAAAAAGCATCTTTAGTTTTATCATAGTTCCATGTTGTTGCAGTAGATAAAAATAATTTATTTTCAGTATTTTTTGAAATTAATGATTCTAATTTATTTTTATCCTTAGTAAATTCATAATTATTGGTATTTGTTCTTTTAAATATATTAGTTGATTTTTGAGAATAATATGCATCTAAACATTCATCATATACCTTATTGGAATCTGCACTAAAATAATATTTATATTTAACATTATTATTTATAAATATAAATTCAAATTCACTAGGTTCTTTTTTACTCTCTTCATCAAATAAGAAAGGCTTAATAAAATTCCACTTACCACCAACAGGAATTAAGTTAGAATTTCTAACCATTAAAATAGCACATGTAAGAGCTTTCAAAATATTTGATTTACCAGACGCATTTGAGCCATAAATTGCTGCTGTCTTTAGAAGATCCACATTATTAATTGTAAATATGTTTTCTAAATTTTCATCGCCATTACCTTTTTCCATAGATAATGTGATTTTATCTTTAAAAGATAAAAAATTTTTTACACTAAACTCAATAAGCATTTTAATCTCCTCCTATTAATATTATATTACAAAAAGTTTAAAATTACGCTTATTTTTATAATTTTTGTATTTTTTTCACAAAAACAAGAATAATATTATATATATTAGCTTTTATTTTTATTTTTGTCAATACAAATATTATACTTTAACTTTTAATCCATTGGTCCAGAAATTAGTTAAGTTACTTATAAACAAAAAAAGTGATTGAAATCACCTTTTATTTATTTTATATTATACTTTAAAATTAAACTCTTTTTTCTTACTATTTGATGCTATAAGATAATAAACACATATAACTATAATTAGTGCTAAAAGTAATATATACCAATACTCAATAAGTAACTTATATAAACTAACTTTTTCTTCTTTATTATTATCATCTTTACTATCATCATTTGCTGTATTCTTTGTTTCTTTTAAATTTTTTATTTCATTTTCAAATTCTTTTTTACTTTTAGAATACCCACTCCATTTTTGACATAATGAATATTGTTCTAATCCTTCACAACTTTTATCATTATAATATGGATTATATTTAGGTAAAGAAATAGTCTTAACCGTTAATGATGATAGTGTAGTAGCACAAGTTTTAGAATATATCTTTAGTGAATGAGTGCCACTTTGAGCATTTTTTATAACTAATATTCCATTAGAATAATCTTTAGATGAATATGTTTTGCTTTGTTTTGAATAATTATCAAATACTACCATATCATTAGTAAGATTTGTTACTGTAATTCTAAAACTTGCAACATTATTTTTTATACCCTCTAATTGATATACTACATTAACATTTCTCGCACGACTTTTTATTTCACTTTCATAATCTTTAGTACATTTAGTATCAGCTGCATAAGTTATAAGTGGAAAAGTAAATAAACAAATTAATAAAAATAATATTTTTTTCATGTTATTCCCCTTCCCCTACAATATAATATCTGTAATTAACATTTCTAATTTTAAAACCTAATACAACAGTTGCTGAATTTTTTAAATCACTTGGTACTTCAAAATAATATTCATTAGCTACATTATTTTTAGTACTCTTTACTCTCTCAAGACCAGTTAAAGTTTTTACCTCATTACCAATTACATATTCTATATACCCAAAATTAGCAAATAAATCATAAAAGTCTTGCATCATACTACTATCATTTGATTTAAAATCAATATCTAATTTTAACAATGTTTTATCATAATTAGAATTTAATTTTGGAACTAAATATTCAATAGACTTTTCACATTTATCTTTGTAGCAAAAATTATAATCTATCTTAAATACAGAGTTAATTTGTATTTCATTTACTTTTAGTTTGGTATCTTTTAATGTGGCATTTTCAAATGTTAGTTCTTCAGTCTTTTTCTTAGCCACTCTTTTAATTTTTGAAGAATCTGTTATTTCATATTTTTTAGGATTAATCTTTAAATATTTTTTATTTTCACTTCTTCCTATTCCTACATAAATTTTTCCACTAAGTCTGCTTGCAGGAACTTCAAATGCTATAATTCTTCTAATACTTGATTTTTCATTTACTTTCTCATCATCATCAAATGAGATTCCTAAGTCATTTAATTTTCCTAAATATTTTTCAGTAGAATAATAATCATCATCAGTTATAGAAACACTTAATAAATTATCATCAAAAGCTTTGGAACTATTTGAATTATTTTCAAATGTAACATCAAGAACAACTAAATGTTTATTTTCAGGAAATTTTTCTCCAGTTGAAGATGAATTTATAATATATGAGTCATTAACTTTTAAATTAAGTCCAGACACAGATAAAGCCTCGCTTGAAAATTTTGAACTATTTACGACTATTCTTCTATTTTTAAAAGCAACAAATCCAACATAAAGAACTATAATAGCTGCTATTGTAGCAAAACTATAAATAAATAAAGATTTATTTTCTTTAATAAAATATTTAAAATATCTAATTCCTTTTTGTGTTTCTCTTTTAACATCATTAATATCAAAATCAAATACTACTTCTACTTCCTCATTATCTTTTTCAGATAATTCTAGATTTAAAATATCATTATTAAAATCAAAACGACCAATATTAAATCCTGTAGCACGTGCTGCTGCTATTGCTACTTCTGCAATACATCCTATTAAAACAAACACATATATATCTGCTATAGTATCTGCAACGTTAAATGCAACCCAAGTAGTTGTCATATTATTTACAGTTGAATATCCATACATATTAACAATAAGTAACATTGTTGTAATTATTGTTGAATATGCATAATATTTGTTCTGCTTTTTTTTCATTGTCATAACAATTAACAATAATAAAGATACCATAATTGCTAATATTGGAACAATAAAATCAGTAATACCATATACACGCTCTACATCACCTACTGTAAGTAAAGTTTCATTTGAACCAGAATACTGATTAATAAGTGATATTACTCCTGTTATTCTAATAATAGAATATGTTACTAATGCTGCTAACAATAAATGAATAAATTTAAAGTGTTTTATAAAAAATGCATAAGGCTTTCTAAGTACCATATAAATCCCTTCCTATCCTATAATAACTATATATAGTATACATTAAAAACTGTTAAAAAAAAAGTTTTTTAGTTAAATAATCAAAAAATATATAATATTGAATTATTGTTTAAAAAATATTATAATAAATTTGATATTTGGAGTGTGATTAAGTGGAATATAGTGTTATTTTACCTGAATTTGAAGGTCCTTTAGATTTACTTTTATACCTAATAAAAAAAGCTGATATTAATATAGTAGATATTAAAATTGATGAAATAACTACTCAATATTTAAATTATATTCATAAAATGGAAGAATTAAATCTAAATATTGCAAGTGAATATTTAGTAATGGCATCTGAACTTCTTGAAATAAAATCAAGAACACTTATTCCACATGAAGAAGATGATGAAGATATAGAAGATCCAAGGGAAGATTTAATAAAAAAATTAATTAATTATCAAAATTATAAGGAATCTATTGATAAGTTAAGAGATTATGAAGCTCTAAGAAAAGAAGTATATACAAGAAATCCAACTTTAGAAGAATATAAAAACGATACTAATTTAGATAATTTAAATATATCACTTGATGATTTAACCAATGCTTTATCAAAATTTCTAAAAAATAAAGAAGCTGCTAAACCACTATCTACTAAAATAACCAACAAAGAATACTCCGTTGGAAAAAGAAGTACAGAAATAAGAGATATACTAAGAGTTAAGAAAAAAGTAAATTTTTTTGAATTATTTGAAGAAACAACTAAGGAATATGTTGTTGTTACTTTTTTAGCAATTTTAAACATGTCTAAAAGACAAGAATTATCTATTATTCAAGAAAATAATTTTGAAAATATTATTATAGAAGGAGTGGGATAATGAAATCATTGATTGAAGGATTGCTATTCGTAAAAGGTAGTGATGGATTATCATTAGAAGAACTTGTAAATATTACACAAGGAAGCATAGATGAAGTAAAACAAGCATTATCTCAACTATATAAAGATTATCAAAGTGATGAAAGAGGTATACAACTAGAATTACTAGGAAATAAATATAAGTTAACAAGTAAAGAAAAACATAAAGACATAATAAAGAAAATTGTATTAGAAGAACAAAATTCAAATCTTAGTCAATCTGCATTAGAAACGCTTGCCATAATAGCATACAATGAACCAATTACAAGAATTGAAATTGATGAAATTAGAGGTGTAAATAGTTCTTATGTAGTAAGAAAATTATTGCTTAAAAATTTAATTCAAGAAGTTGGACATGCCGAGTTAGCAGGACATCCTAGATTATATGGAGTTACAAATGATTTTCTAGATTATTTCGGATTAAATAGTGTAAAAGATCTACCAGAATTAACACCTATAGAAACTAACAATGAAGAAAAAAATTTATTTGATTCAAAATACAAAGAAGAAAATAATATAAATATATAAATAAAAATTATACTTAAGATAAAGGATACAAAAATTGTATTCTTTTTTTTTACAATTAAGAAAAAAAGTAAGCTATCTTACTTTATAATATAATTAAATTATTTTTTTTCTTTAACTCTTACGTTATTATTTACATGTAATTGAACTAATCCATCTTGTGTTTGAACTTCAAAATAACTATCTTCACCCAACCAACTTAATACATGTTCAAGATACTCACAATCTCCTTCATTACAAGTATTTCTATGATTAATCCATTCAGTATTATATTGATCTAAAAGTGCTGAGTGCATATTTATACCTGTTGATAATTCATAACTAGCAAAAACAGATTCCATATTTCCTGATCCATAATTGTAACATTGAATTGCAGCAAGAATATTATTATTCATATATCTTAAACAATTTTGAAATACCATACAACCATATCTAATATTATTATCAAGATTTGCTATTGACTGTTCATTTAATATAAAGCTATCAACTTCTCCTGTTTCATAATTATATGCAGAAAGTTTTTCTCCATCCCATACACTTAATTGTATTTGCATAAGACCAAGTCCACCATCATTATCCACAGTATAAGAATGTATTCCCCTTTCTTGAGTAGCTATTGCTAACATTAATTTAGGATCAATTCCATACATTATTGCATATTTTTGAATTGTATCAAAATACAGTTCCTTGCAATCAAATATTTTTTCTTGTGAACTTCTATCTTCATATTCTAAACTAGCACACAATTCTTCTGGTTGTTCATATAGTGTTGCATATGTAGTTTCAGATTCCAAATTATCATTCTCAGTTATTAAATCAGGCATTGTTGTTTCAAATTCTATACTTGACTCTTCAACAGTTGGCACAGTACTGTAACTACTTTTAGGTTGTTTTAACAATCCCATTGTGGCACTTCCTAAAATTGTCAAAATACCTACACCTGCAACTATACGCCTTTTTGCATATTTATTTATTCTATTAACTCTTTTATTTGTACCATGTAATTTAACCTTAGCTTCTCTATTTTTGTATTTTTCTATAATTTTACTTAGTATATAGTCATTTTTTAAATACCCATTAAATGTATCTAAAGCATCACTTCTTATACAAAAAGTACAATTACCAAATACATATACTACAGGGCACTGTGCATTACTAGTAATTTTTAATAAATCACCACACTGACTCATCATTTCAAGTATTTCTTCATTATTATAATTCTCCGGAGTACCAAAAACTGAAGCCTGAATACCAAATCTTGTTTCATGTACATCATACAATTTCATTATCTATACCTCTTATCTTTTCATCTATTAAATCCCATTCAGAATCATTTTCTATCTCTAATAATTCAATTTGTCCATTATTATTTTTATATCTTGATCCATATATATTTTTCTTACCATCTAAATCTGTAGTGTTATCAGTATATATTAAGTAATCATTATTTGTTTTTTCATCTTTAAACAAAGAAATAATATCACAAACTATATTATTTCCTTCTGATTCTATCTCAAATTTCATCAACACGCACTCCTATCTTAAATTGATTATAGCATAGTTAAATAAATTTATTCAAGTATAAAAAAAAGAATAAGTTTTTATAAGCACATATTAAACAGTATTCTTTACATAATCATAAATATTTTTCTTATAATAATTTTATAATTAACTATTTTCTTTTATATTTCCATTTGAATCTATATTTACATTTACGGACCATTTATTCATTAAAGAATAAAGTTTTTCTGCCTCATCTCCACTTATAATTGAAGTGAAAAAATCTTTTTGATAGGCAGGTATAAACTGATATGTCATTTTTCCATCATAACTTAGATTTAATGTTAAAATTCCAGTATAATCAGATACATGTGAAAATAAGAAGTCCCCCAAATTGTATGCTATCAACTTATCCTTATAATATTCCATACCTTCTAATACATGTGCATGTGTACCTACTACTAAAGAAGCACCACTATCCACATATAATTTTGCATCTTTTAATATAACATCTTCTAGTTCATGACTATCTTCTTTTCCCCAATGTAAAAGTGCTACTACATAATCACTTTCATTCTTTGCTTTTTCAATTGCGCTTGCCATAGGTTTTGGATCATATGCCCTAAATACGCCTGGTGAATTCTCACCTGCTTCAGGAGTTAAAATAAATTTTTCAGCTCTAGATGCATTTAAAAAAGCAATTTTATAGCCATTTATAACAAAGTAATATGGTTTACTAGCTTCATCTATATTTCTTCCAGCTCCTATATAAGGCATATTATGTTCTTTTAATGTATCTAATGTATCTAAAAAAGCATCAGTTCCAAAATCATATACATGATTATTAGCAAGTGTTACCATATCTACTCCTATTTCATCATATATAGACACATTACTTGGATTTGCTCTAAATGTATATGTTTTATTTGCCATAGGTGTTCCCCTATTACTAAAACTAAACTCATTATTTATTATCATCAAATCTGAATTCTTCATATAATCAACTGTATCTGTAGATAATACCCCATATATTTTTTTATTTCTACTTTTATAATATGGCATTATCTCCCAGTTATCTGCTAATGAAATATCTCCAGCAAAACTAATTTTTACATTATCTTTACTACCATCTATAACAGTTACTTGACTATTATTTTTATATTTATCATTGTATAAATCGTTAAGTACTATATATGAATTGCCTGTTAATTCATGCCACACAGTTTTATCATATTTATTATCTTTTAATTTTTCTAATAATTTTTGCAAAGTTTTATTACCATAATTCTCATTAATAAAATCCAAAAATGAATTATCAAAATCATCTTCGTTATATGATAAAATTTCTTTTTTTATATCCCCTATATCTAATTTTTTTTCTTCCGATTTATTACTTTCTTTTTTACTATTTTTAACACCCGTAAAGTACACACTTGATATACAAACTGCTAATATAATTACTAATGCAACATATACCCATTTTCTCAATTTTATTTTTTTCATATAATTACCTCTATATAATTATACCAAATTAAATATAAACTATTAAGAATTTTTAATGTTATATTAATTTTTTTTACAAATAACATGTATTTGTGATATAATTTATTTATGCCTGTGTGGTGGAATTGGTAGACGCGTTGGACTCAAAATCCAATGGTAGCAATACCGTGTGGGTTCGAGTCCCACCACAGGCACCATTGAGCAATCTATTCTAACTTTTGTTAGATTTAAACATATAGTATCAACTTCAAAAGAAGTTGATTTTTTGCATTTAAGAAAAGAAAGGATAGATTTAGATGGTTAAATTAAAAACAAAAGAATTACATTTTGATGAGGAACTAAAAAAGAAAATAGGATTTATATGTGATTTTTGTAATACTAAACCAACAATCATTAATGGTAGTATCAAAAACATAGAACACACAAATTTGAACTATATAGAACCTCATAGAGTTATTATTAAAGGTATTACTTTTCTAGTTTTTAATTATTCTAAAACTATATATGTTGGAAGTCTAGCCAATTCTCTAGAAATAAAAGATTTAGAAAGTTTTATTAAATCATTAGATTAAATGTATTAAAAGTAAGTCAACTTCTCTTAAAATGCCTTTAAATAGGCAAAAAATGGTAATTGTGTCTTGACTTTAAAATATAAATATCTATAATAAGTAACCAAGAAACAAGTTTTATGTTTTTTTGGGGGTAATATGAAACGAAGTTTGAATTATATTAATTGGGCTTATTTAGATTTTAAGAGGTGTCAAAGACATAAAAATATTTAATGTGTCTTTGTCGCCTCTTTTTAGGTTTCAAAGATAAAAAGGAGGATTAAAAATATGAGTGATGAAAAGAAAATAGCAGGACTCTATATTCGTGTAAGTACTGAAGATCAAGCCAGAGAAGGATTTAGTTTACCAGAGCAAGAGAAAAGACTTCGTACTATGTGTGAATATAAAGGTTATGAGATTTATAAAGTATATAAAGATGCTGGAATAAGTGCAAAAACTGGAAATAAAAGGCCAGCATTTGAAGAACTACTTGAAGATATTAGGAATAAGAAGTGTAATACAATTGTTGTTTTAAAACTAGATAGATTAACTCGTTCAGTTTATGATATGGAACATATTATGAAATTTTTAGATGAAAATAATGCTTATTTAGATTGTGCGAATGATGATATTAATACTACAAATGCTAATGGTAAAATGGTTGCTAGACTCCTAACAACTGTTTCACAAAATGAAATAGAAAGAACAAGTGAGAGAACAAAAATAGGTTTAGCAGGTGCGATAAAAGTTGGTCATATTCCACACAAGAGTCCCTTTGGATATAAAAGAGATGGAAAAACTTTAGTACCAGATTTAGCAACAAAAGATATAATTGTTAGAATATTTAATTTATATTATGAGGGAAATTCATATCAAACTATTGCTAATCTATTTAACAAAGAAGAAGTATTAGGAAAAACAAATTGGTACGATTCAACAATTATGAGAATACTTGAAAATGAAATTTATAAAGGAGATTTTGTTCATGGTAAAAGGACAAAAGAACCAGTTTATTATAGTGATGTAGTTGAGCCAATCGTATCAAAAGAATTATGGGAATCTTGCCAAGTTCAACAAAAGAAAAATTCAAGAAGTTATAAAAGAACTTTAACTTATATTTTCTTACAAAAATTATGTTGTCCTAAATGTGGGAGAATATTAGGTGGGAAAGCAACAACTAAAAAGAATGGGAACTCTTATTATTACTATTATTGTAATGATTGTAAATTAATAATCAAAGAAACTGAAATTGAAAAAGAAATTGAACACTTTATAGATGATATTAATGAATATGATAGTGTTGTTAATCAAACATTACTTCCTATGATTAAAACTAAAATTGAAAATCCAAAAGAAGATATACAAAAAGAAATCTCAAGTCAAAATCAAAAACTAGAAAGAATTAAAAAAGCATATGTTAATGGTACATTTAAGTTAGAAGAATATGATGAAGAAAGAAAAATTGTTGAAACAACAATTAGTGAATTACAAAGTAGATTAAAAGAATGTGATATATGTGAAGATTTAAGTTTAACACCAGATGATATTTTGATTAAAAGAGATATAGATTATATTAATAAATTACTATACCCTAAAGAATATCAAGAAAATAATTTATCTTGGAGTGAACTTACTAGAGAAGAAAAACAAGATTTAGTAATGAGATATATTGATGAAATAAAATTAAAAGAAAATTCAAACCATAAGTGCAAAGTTGATGAAATCTTATTTAGAGAAAATATGTGTAATACTTGTAATGAGTTATATGATTCTGGATATTTAGATAAAAAAGATTATGCTTTAATTGGTAATGTTGTTACGAAATTAAGATTTAGTGAATATCTACCATTTGAAAAAGTAAGTGAGCATATTTTTAGATTAAGAGAATTTTATAATGTAGGATATTATGAAGCAACCTACTATTACCAAGATAAAGTAATGTTCTTCAATTACTACAATGAAAGAAGAATTGTCAGAATATTTCCGTTAGAAGATTATAAAAAAATGGATAACATTGATAAATTAAAACTAGGAATTATTTATGTGAAAGATGGAGATAAATCAATATTAGAAAATGAAGAAGATGTATTTGAATATTTACCACCAGTTGTTAATTCTACTGAATATAAATTAGATAAAGAAAAAAGAAAAAGAAGAGAACAAATTGATAAGGAATGGAATGAAATGCAGAAGAATAAATAAAAATTTTTGTTAACTTCTTTGATAAAAAAGTTATAACAAACGAACACGTTTTGTTGAACTTGTTTCAATGAAAGCGGGAAAAGTTTGTTAAACAAAATTATGAAAATAATTGCTTACGAAGTTTGCAATTACTTGAATAATTTTCATAGATAAAATAATAAGTAGTACTTGTTATTTTATCAGAAGTCTTATGTAGTTTTATTTCATTACGAAGTTTTGAAATATTACGAAATAAAACAAGTGGATTCTAAGGGTGCTTAAACCTTAGCCCCCAGATTTTGATGTATGCGTCAAAATCTATAGGGGGTTAGGAATTTCGTCAAGGCAAAATAACCTACTATATATATGGCGGTTCTCTATTCTGTAAATGGGGGTATAAATTTCATGGAAGAACAAAAAGAATTATCTTATTCACTACATTTAAGCAGTGATAAAAACAAATCTAAAAAAGCAAGAAGAAGTGTAAAAAATACTGAAACGGGAACTACTTCTTTATCTAATAATGCAATCCAAAATCATCAGCAATTATCAAAAGTTGATAAACATAATTTAAGAAAATATGATGATGATAAAGAATTAATTTGTACGATTAAAGGAACTTCTTCTGTTGTAGAAGATACAAAAAAATTGTATTTAGATTTATTTGAAGATGCACGAATAAAATACAATGAAAAGCAAACTAGAAATGATAGAAAAATAGAAAATTATTTTAACCACATATCAAATGATAACAAAAGAGATCTTGCTTGTGAGATTATTATTGAACTTGGTGATATGGATTTTTGGGCTGATAAAGATGATAAATTTAAACATAAAATGGAAGAAGTTTTTAAAGAACAAATAGTTGATTTAGAAGAAGTTGTATCTAACTTTAAAATAGCAAATGCTACAATACACTTTGATGAATCTAGTCCTCATTTACATATTGTTGGTGTTCCATTTAAAGATGGAATAAAAAATGGTTTGGAGCGTCAAGTTGGAAAAAGTGATGTATTTAATAAAATAAGTTTAGTAAATATTCAAGATAAAATGCGAGAATATTGTATTAATTCATTCAATAGAATATATCATTTAAACTACACTCTTAAAGCAAAAGAAGAAGGTAGAAATATTGATATTAATGTTGCAAATATGAACGAATATAAAAAGTTTAAACGAGAACAAGAAAAATATAAAAAACAACTTAAAGAATTAAATAATAAAACAGATGAATTGCAAAATCAATCTAATGAAATTAATAATATTATTGATAATCTAAAACCTACTCTAATGAATAAGAATAATTATTCTATTTCAAATGAAGATGTTAATAAAATTAAAAAATATATAGAACAAACTAATGACACTACTTCCAATTTAAGAAATGCAAATGATATAAATATAGTTTTAAAAAAATATGAAGATGATTTAAGAGAACATTCTAACGAAGTTAGAAACTTGAAAAAGAAAATACAAACTCGTGATGATAGAATTGAAGAATTAGAATACAATTTAGATAATGCAAATAATACTATTGATGAATTAGAAGATAAAGTATCAGCACTTCAAGAAACATTAAATTACTTTAAAGAATTATGGCAAAAGTTTATTCAGTTCTTAAAAGATAAATTCTTCACTTCTAATAGATATGATGACTTTATTAATGATTTATATGATGAAGATATACTAGATGATAATGATATTAATATCATTCAAAATAATTCTAAAAGCAGAGATAAAGATGATTTTGAACGATAAAATGATGCGGTGTAGTGAACGATAAAATGATGCGGTGTAGTTGCATAAAATTACTTTTTATGGTAATATATACACCAATTCAAAAAGGGGGATATTTGAACATGACAACTAAATTAGAAGAAATGAAATGGAAATTACATAAGAAAAGATATGATGAATTGTTTAACTATGGAGTAAAACATGGTTTAATTGGTGCTTATGATAAGAAACTAATAGAAAATTTAAGACATATTTATTATGGTGGACTTCCAGCATCCATATTATTATTACATGGTAAATTAAGTAATGGTCATTGTTATGATAGAGGAACATTAGTAACACTCGGATTTGGCGATGATGATTTTCAAGTTGTTGATGCAGATATTGACAGTTTAAGATTAAATCCACAATATATTGATGAATATAGAACTGGAAATGGAAGTGAACATTTTGCTAATCATTGTTTTGCAGAAAGAACATTAAAAGATGGTACAATATTAGTCTATGATACTTCTGTCGGATTAGTATTCGAAAAAAGTTTATATTATAAACTTGAAAATCCAAAAATTACAAAAGTTAATGATAAAGAAACAACTTTAAAATTTTTATATTATGATTTTCAACAAGATTCAGATATAGAAAGAGATAAATATGCTCTCCCTTTGATTTTGCCTAATATAGAAAATTGTTTAGTACCAACCCAACCATTTTATTTAGAGCAGTTAAAACAAGAGGTTGAAATTTTGAAACAGGAAGTCAATTATGATGGTGTGTGTAAAGAAATACATGATGATATGAAAGCAATAGGATTTTTGAAATAAGGGGGAAAAATGAAATGTTTGATAATTTAAAAAAGACATTGTATTTTAGTAAAACACAATTATTATTTAAAAAAGGGTTAGAAGATGGTAGTATTGAACCTTTTGATGATGAACTTTATGAAAAAATGAATCATACCTATATCAGTTGCTTACCAGTATCTATACATATGAAATATTTAAAACCCATTATGGGTCCAGGAAAATGTTATGATCGAAGTTTATATATGTTTTTTTGCTTTCCTGATGCAGTTTTAGTTCGTGGTGATAACAAAGACTTAGAATTGAGATTTGGAAAAGATAATGCTGGTCATGGATGGATTGAAATGGATGGCTATTGTTATGATCCAACATTATTGCTAAAATTTAAAAAAGAAGTTTATTATGAAATGTATAAACCTTATAATGTAACTAAAACTACTGTAGAAGAATATAAAAATTGTTGTGATTCTAATAGACAATTTTATGAAGATATAGTAAATACCAAATTAAATGATTTTCAATCTAATGGAAGTAAAAGAACTGATTTATGTGTAATGATTCCTTTAGTTCAAGGAATTTCCGAGATGGGAACTAATGAGGATTTCAAAAGAGAATTAAATGAATATTTATTGTCAATTCAATATGATGAAAAACAAGTATATGAGGAAATGAACTCTAAATTTCAAAAGTGTTTAAAAGAAGAAGTAAAAAAATCTAGAAAAATATGGAATTAATTTTTAGAATAGTTTATAATTTAGATATGAAGTCAGTACTATATGTACTAGATTACTTAATTTTGCGAAAAGTTGTAGATAACTATCACTATCGCACCATTGACGTTTCTGTTCGAACTACTCGAACTTTAAATATACTTTCAGTCTGAAATATGACTGATTTTTTATTCAATAAAAAATTTCCACAGGTTATTTTGATACTTGTGTCAAAATACCTAGTGGGTTAATTATTTTTTCATAAACAAAATATTATATTATACTTTTAGTAGATTGCCCTGCTTTTTGTCCTGAAGACAATATCATTTATGATGAACAAATAAAAGACTAATTGATTTAAAAAAATATAATATATCATCTTGAAAATACTGAAAAATTATTAAAAACAGTAGCTTGTAAATTATCACATAAAGAAAAACAAGCCAAAATATACGCAATGTCTGATCTCGGTATATCTCAAAATACTATAATAATGTTGAAAGGTTTTTATACTGGTGCTTGTTATACATGGGATAGCGATGTACCATTTATTCCTATTGATGCAACTGTAGATGTTTGTGGAACTGCAGTTTATAAATTAAGTAAAAATATTAGCAATGAAGAGTTTGTTAATAGACTTAATAGTGTATTAAATAATAGAAAATCATATCTAGATTTTGCTAATAAATATTTACCATCAGAAGTTTTAGAAAAAATGTCCAGGGACTATTTATGGCAGATTAAAACAACGATATGCAAAAACAAAATATGGAGATTTTGAATATAAAACTGAAGATATTTTAAATAATAACGAAAATTTTGAACTTATAAAACATATCTAATTCACATGTAAAAATTAAGAATATCTACCAGTAATTTTAGTAGCACACATATGCATAAGTATTCTTATAAAAGATTCTTAAGGATTCTTTAATTGATTATGATTTAGTACTAAATGATTTTAAAGTAAAGTCTTATACATATAGTTTAAAAAATATAATATAAAAACTACTTGTTTTATTTAAAGTAGTTTTTATTTATATATATTTTATTTACAAGTGATTTTACGTTAAACCAATCCGATGATTGATATCCATTATATTCTTTATCATACTCATTAAATAATATTGTATCAATACCAACACTATTTGCACTTTTAATATATTTTATATCATTATCAATTAATAAATTATAACCACGTTCTTTTAAAAATTGGAGTTTAGAACTAAATCCAAAATTAATGTAATTATAATTCAAATTATTTTCTTCTAAACTTTCTACTAAATTTCTTTTAATTTTTAAAAAATTATTTTTTGACATTGATGTTATTAAATCAACTATATAATTATTACTAATTAAATAATCTAAACATTCTTGTGTGTTTTTTTGAAGTTTAATCCCCTCTGCATTATTTAAACTTTCTAATAATAAAGTTTCTATATCAATTGCTATTTTATATTTCATAGATAAACTATTATGTAACATTTCTAGTCTTATTAACTCCCTTTTTATAAATTCAATTGTTTCATAAATTGAATTTATAATATCATTAAAATCATATAATTTAAATTCTTGACTTTCATAATTATCATCTGGTGAAAGCTTACTATTAATATAATTTAACGTACCATTTTGCCCAAAAAGTCCACTTAAATCTAATTCATCTATTTTACAATAAAAGTTTTTTATTTCACTTTCCTCTATCGGAAAATAACCTAATTTGTATATCCTTGCTAAAATTTTTTGTAATCTAACACGTTCAGCATGAGCAAAGTTATTTTTGTCAACTAAAAAAATCCCATCTTTCATTTTTAACATATTCTTATTATTTTTTTTAAATTCATATTTAGGGTCAACATAAGTTTTCCAATATTGGTCTGTCATTAAATGAATTAAATATCCAAAGTATACAGGATTACTTAATTCATTATAATATTTAAAATAAAATTCACTATAATCATTTGCCTGACCATCTTTTATTCTATAATTCCAAAAATGAGTTAAGTATTTATCTTTAAAAATTAAATTATTTTCTACATTTCTCCAACTATCTGGTGCAACACTTCCAATTCTTATTAAAACTTCATCCATATGATAATCTTTATTAATTTCTTTAGCAATTACTTCATGTATCCTCGCAGATGCCATATTAACACCTCCTCAAACATAATTTTCAACACAATTATACCATTATTTTTAAAATAGAGACCAAAAAATTTATATAATTTATTATTAATAATGATATAATTTTAAAATTTGAATTATATTAAAAAAAGTGATATAATCTGCTAGATTTTGTTATTGAGTTTTAAAGGGGTTGTATATTATGGAAAAAAAGCAAAATCTTGTTAAAAGAATATATGAAATGTTAAATAGACGTCAGAAAATTAATTTTATTTTTATAATAATTATTATGATTGTCTCTGCTCTTTTAAGTCAGTTGTTACCATTGTCAATTGGTAAATTAACTGATGATGTATTAAACCAAGAAAATTTATCATTCATTAAAATTGTTCCATTTTTATTATTTATACTACTAGTTACCGTTTCTAATGAAATAATAAAAGTTGTACGTAGAGTTATTGTAGAAGATACTTGTACTAGATGTGAAAAAAATGCTAGATCAAACGCTATAAGTTCTCTTCTTCATGCACCACTTACATACTTTAAAGAAAATATGACTGGAAACATACATGGTAAATTAAATAGAAGTCTTGATGGTACAATAAAATTATTAAAACTTTTATTTATGGACTTTGCTCCTGCTATATTTAGTGGTATTGCAGCTATTATAGTTATATTTTCTAAATTACCTATATTTTTAGCGTTATTAATGTTATTTGTTATACCAATAGGTATTGTAATTATATTAAGACAAATATCAACACAAAAAGGTATTAGAGTAGAATTAATGGAAGAAAAATCAGCTATGGATGGTACAATGGTAGAATTAATAAATGGTATTGAAGTAATACGTGTTACAAATAATGCTGAAGAAGAAGTAAATAGATTTACTGATAAATCTGAATATTTAAGAAGTAAAGAGATGAAACATCATAAAGCTATGGCCTTTTATGATTGTTTAAAATTTGTAAATGAGGCTTTATTTACTGTTATTGTAATTGGTACATCTGCATATTTAGCTGGTGAAGGAGTAATTAGTGTAGGTACAGTCTTAACAGCATACCTTTGCTTTACTCAGTTAACAACACCATTACGTGAATTACATAGAATTTTTGATGAATTATCAGAATCTACTATATTAGCCCGTGAATATTTTAATATTATTGATTTAGAAAAAGATTTTTCTTATAAAGATATAGAAAATAAAGAACAAAGTAGTGAATCTAATGATTTAATACAAGTAAAACATGTTGATTTTTCGTATGAAAATAGTGATAAAAAAATAATAACAGACTTAAATTTAAATATTCGTGAAGGACAATTCATTGGTATTGCTGGTCCTTCTGGATGTGGAAAATCATCATTTATAAAGTTACTTACAAAATTAGAAAAGAAAAGTGCTGGAGATATTATAATTGATGGACATAATTTAGAAAGTCTAACAAGACAAGATATATCAGATACAATGGCATTAGTACCTCAAAATCCATTTATTATTGCAGGTACAATTAAAGAAAATATATGTTATGGAATTCATAAAGAAGTAAGTGATGAAGAAATAATAGAAGCTGCTAAAAAAGCTTATATTCATGACTTTATAGAAGGATTACCTAATAAATATAATACTATTTTATCAGAAGGTGGAAGTAATTTATCTGGTGGTCAAAGACAACGTATAGCAATTGCAAGAGTATTCTTAAGAAAACCAAAAATATTAATATTAGATGAAGCAACAAGTGCTTTAGATAATACTTCAGAAAAATACATTCAAAAACAAATAGAACAATTACAAACTGATGATAAAATATCAATTATTTCCATAGCACATAGATTAACAACACTTAAAAATTGTGATTCAATACTCGTATTTGATAAAGGAAAAATTATTGAACAAGGTAAATACGATGAATTAATTGAAACTCCAGGTATATTTCAAGATATGTACAATGGAAAATTAAAATAAATAATTTATATAATAATTGTAATATATACTAATAAAATTATAGTAAATATTACAATTTTTTTGTCTATAATTAAAAAGCATTGGAAAAACCAATGCAATAATATCTACAGTTATAAATTAGTACTATAATTATTTATGTATATACAATAAAAGTAAAATCTATATTAAGAGCAAATAAATTAAATAAAAATATCATATAATTTCACTATAAATTCTAACATTTAATATTATTCTGATTTTTTATTTTCACTTTTCTTAGTAAAAATGTATGTAAAAACTGCTGTAGACAAATTAGTAAATAGTAAAAAAATTGTTTTAAATATATATTGATTTTTAAATATTGATATAAATAGTAACGCAACTAATGTTGCAGAAAACAATATAGTTACACTTGTTTTAATATCACCACATATTTTTTTCATATATAAATCTTCTCCTTACATGTTATTAAATACTTTTATTGATACTTTAAAATTATATCTAATTTTATTTTTATTACTCTATATATATTTAATTCCTTAATTTTAAATTAGTAACATCATTTAACATATTTATAAAAATTTATATTATAAGACTTTTCAATTAGCTTCATATATTTTTTTCGAATATAATAAATTAGTTAGTAACAAAGTTGCTAACGATAGAATAATTCAAAGTTTATAAAAGTATATAAATCAAATTATAATAACAAAAAAGGAGGTACAATCTTTGATTAATTCTAATGAACAAAATTTATATTGGAGTGAAAAAAATAAACCAATATTATATGGTACAACTGCTATTAAAGTACCGGTTGGAACCACAATAGATCTTAAACATGACGCTAGATTTAGAGTATTTGCTAAAGATATGGAAAGTGGAGATCTTACTCAGAAAATAGAAATTATAAATAATAATATAAATACTAATAAACAAGGAGAATATAGTATTACATATAAAGTAAAAGATGAACACAATAATGAATCATCTATTACTGTACCTGTATCTGTAATAGAAAATAGTAATGAAATATTACTTGAAAAAACAATGTATTCCCTACCCTCTGTTGATTACTTAAATGAACTTGGTTATGCACGTGGAAACAATATGGATAGACAAATAGTAGGAATTTTTGTTGAAGCTAACGGAACATTTGAAATAAGAAAAATATCTGGTGAAAAACTTAATGTCATGTTACAAAATAATGACCAAAAGAAAGAATCTTATAAAGAAGTTAATTCAAATGAATGGATAACTATTAAAAATGAAGTAACTGAGAATAACACTACTACGTCTTATTTAAGTGTACCAACTGTTAAAACATTATATAAACAAACTGAAGAAGTAAAATATGAAATAAAATTTAAGGCTAATGATACTAAAATTAAACCATTACACTATTATCATCAGGGTGATGGATATGAATATCAAGTAAAATTTATAGATGAATGGAAAAGTGATAAAAATACATTTGCTATAATTGATGGATATTCTTTAATGACATTAATACCATATGATGATATTAGTAATCTATTCTATCCATCTAAGCCATTTGAATCATTAGATGATTACTTTGGTTGGTGGGATGAAATAATGGATGAATATGATAGTCTTATTGGAATTTCATATAAACCAGATAAAACTTGGAACCAAAAGGTTAAAACTAAATACTTCTTTAAAGCAAATGTTAATGGAGCAGGTTCAGCATACTATAGTTCTGGAGACCATGTAGGAATTCATAGTGCAAGTGTTTGGCCATCTTTACAAATAAGTTGGGGAAATTTACATGAAGTAGGACATGGATATCAAGGTAGTGTTTCTGGTAATGGCGGAGGCCTTCCTTTAGGAGAAGTTGGTGTTAATATATTTGGATATTATATTCAAGATTTAACAAAATTATTTAGATATAATGAATCTTGGTTAAATATTCCTAAAAATGAAAAGAATTATAATGACGCAAGATTAAAAGGATATGGATTTAAAGATAATGGTGATGGAAACGTTGGTCCAGCAGCAATGTTATATGCAATAGTAAATTTATTTAATGCTTTTGGTGAATATAAAGAAACATATTCTTATATAAATAAATATTATAGAGAAGTATACTTTACAGATAAAAAAAGATTAACAACAACAGACACTTGGGTTTTAGCGCTCCTTACAAAATATAATGTAAATGTTATTCCTTATATTGAATCATGGGGAATTAAAGTTTCTGATGAAGTATATCAAAAAGTAATGAATAGTAATTCAAAAGCAATTTATTATTTAAAAGAACTTGTAAATGATGATGAAATAGCTACAAGATTAAAAGATAAATTAGGAAAAATTGGAATATATGACTTAGTTAAAACAGACGATATTAACTCAGAAAACTTAAAAGGTAACATAGAAATTAATATAGATATTGATGATATATCAAATATAAAAAATAAACTAATATATATAAATGATGGAGATAAAAATATTACTACTATTAAAGTTACAGGTAATAAAATTAATGCTACATTACCAGTTGGAGTATATAAACTTGGTTTACCTAGACCAAATAATATTGCAGAATATAAACATATATTTATAATTGTAAAGAATAATGAAACTACTACATATAATGTATCATATAAGAAAATAACAGATATATCTTACAATAATGATATTATAATTACTACTAGAGGATACTGGGGAGAAAACTTTACTCCATTTACAATTCAAGTAATAGGAAAAAATATGGTATTTGACTATGTAGATACATATCCAAAAAGTGGAGGAACAAGTAATAATACCTTATTTGCTAGTTTAACAGTATTAGATAAAAATAATAAAGAAGTATACAAAAATAGTGTTAATGGTGGATATTACTCAGTATGGACACAAAAAGATGGAACTCATGTTGAAGTACCAGTTGAAATAGGATATAAATTAAAAATATTCTACTTAGGAGATAAGAAAGATTTTAAATTTACTTCTTCATTAACTAAAGAAACTTTAGATAATTATGGTATTATAGATACTAAAACTAATGAAAGAACATATATTGTTACTAAATTTGGATTAGTACCAAATGATATTTATGAAACTGATCAAAATACTATATACAAAGAATTTAAAGATAGACTAGATAAATATATTACTGCATATTTAAATAGTAAAAATTCTACAACTAATAATATATTTGAATCTCCAAAGGAATTAAATATTATATATGACTCAATATCAAAATTAACTGTAGAAGATCAAAAAACATATGATAATGTTTTAAAATTATTAAGTGAGTAATTATAATATAAGCCTTGTTTTTAACAAGGCTTGTTATTTTTTTATTAATAACTTTATGTTATAATATAAAACGTTTAATTTTCAAAGGAGAAATTATAATGAATAAAAAAACAATTTTATTAGATGTTGATAACGTAATATGCTTTAATGTATTTTTACATGCAATAAATGAATTTTTAAAAACAAGTTATACAATTGATGATTTTACTAATTATTTCATTGATAAAGCAGTAATTCCTGAAAATAAATTTGATGACTTCAAGAAATATTTAAAAACAATTAATTTATATGATAGTGCAAATACACTACCACTAGCTATAGAAACGATAGAAAAACTAAATAATGTATATGATATATTTATATGTTCATCTTGTATTGATCCATTTGATATAAAAAATTCTGGAAAATTATTTATGCAAAAATATGATTATCTATTACGTATACTCCCATTTATGGATCCAAATAAATTTATATTTACAAATAGTAAACAAATTATTAACGCTGACATTCAAATAGATGATTTAATTACTAATTTTAATAATGATATAAAAACTAAAATATTATTTCCATCTTTTCATAATACAACTATATCCAATATTAAATTAATGGAGCAAAATATTATAAGAGCAGGTTTTCATTGGTCTAGAGGTTGGTTAAACATACAAAAAATTCTTTTAGATGAAAATAATCAAGAAAAAAAAGTATACACAATAGGCAAAAAAAATACTAATTAAGTATTTTTTTTATTGCTTTTAGTTGAATACTTTTACCATTTAGAAGTTCTTCCCTTGGAATATCTAATGAATCTGCTATATCATATATTAACCATTCATTAGTACAATTACTTTGATGAACTAATTCTAAAAATAATTGTGTAGCTTCTTTTCTACTTAAATTAAACATTGTTTCAATTTTATACATACATCCCATAACAAATAAATATGAAGATATATATGATTTTCTAAAAGAACATGATTTATTTGGTACTAATTCTTCTAATCCATATGAATTATCTCTTTGTGAATTTATTAACTGTTGTGCAGTTAATATTTGTTCTTCTTTAATATTCATTACTACATCCATATGTTCTTTAAATTTTTCTTCTAAATTTAGAGAATATAATGGTAATGCATCTGCAAATCCTTCTGAAATAAATCTATCCTTTGTAAAGAATTGACTATGTATAATATGAGCAAGTTCATGAATTGTATTTACCATTTTAGATATATTTTCATAGTTATTTTCACATATATTTTGACTTAATCCATAAGCAGAATTAAATCCGTCTAAATGATAACAACTAACAGGTTTTCCACCACCTTTTCCCCTATCAAATCCTAAAGGAATTTTTAAAAGGTTTTGATAATTATCATCTGGTACTATGTATAAATATAATTTTGGATTAGCATTTCCAGGAAATTTAATATCTAAAGTTTTTATCATATTCCAACAATTTGATATTTTTTTTAAATATTCATCATAACACCCACTATTATATTTTGCAAAAAGTTCTTCTGATAATGCTACAGCTATATCTTCACTATATGATATTAATTTTGAATTCATTATATAATTTCTTAACTCATCTTTTTTATACATAATCTCACCAAAAAGAATTATATCATAACTTGACATTAATATTCAAAAATGTTAAAATCTAGGCATAAAAAGCGATGATAAGGAATAGTAATAAATCCTCTTATTTTAGTGAGTTATCGGTTAGTGAAAGATAATAATAATGATTTACGAACGTACCTTTGAGCTTTATCGTATTCTGCGTTAAAGAATTTAAGTGCATAGTAATTCTATGAATTAAGGTGGTACCACGGGTTAATTTCTCGTCCTTAGTTTATAGAATTTTTTTGTATATAGAAGGAGGATATTATGAAAGAATATATTATAGAAAAAATAGAAAAAATATTAAATACTAACAATGTAAAAGTAGAAATACCACCAAAAGATAATATGGGAGATTATAGCATTCAATGTGCATCATTAAGAAATGAAGAGTTTAATAATCCAATTGAAATTGCTAATACAATTGTAAATAATTTTAATGATGATAAAAATTATTTTTCAGAAATTAAAATTTTTGGACCTTATGTTAACTTTTATTTAAATTATGATAAATTTAATAAGTTAATAATAGATGAAATTCATGAAAATGAAAATTATGGTTCACTTAATCAAGGAAAAAATAAATCATTATTAATTGAACATACATCAATTAATCCAAATGCAGAACCACATGTTGGAAGATGTAGAAATAGTCTTATTGGCGATTTTATGAGTAATTTATATAAATTTACTGGATATGAAGTACAAAGACATTACTTTATAAATGATTTAGGAAAGAAAATAGCACTCCTAGTAATAGGTATTGAAAATTATGGATTAAAAGATGATAATTTCTCATCAATTCTAGATGTATATGTAAAAATTAGTAAAGATGCAAAAACAAATACTGATTTAGAACAAAAAGCATTTGACTACTTAGAACAAGTTGAAAATGGTAATAAAGAAATAATTGAAAAATTTAAAAATATTACTGATAAATGTGTAGAAGGTCAAATGAAAATATTTGATGAACTAAATATACACTTTGATATATTTACACATGAATCTGATTATGTTTACAACAAATATTTACAAAATATTTTAGATAAATTAAATTCTGCTGGAAAATTAAAAGAAGATGAACTAGGTAGATACTATGTTGATTTAAGTGGATATGATATTCCAACAAAAGAACCAGTATTAGTACTTACAAGATCAAATAAAACATCTTTATACCCTATTAAGGATTTAGCATACTCTATGTATAAAATAGATTTAAATAGTGAAAATAATTATATTGTTTTAGGTGAAGATCAAGAAGTATATATGAAACAGATAAGTGCTACTCTAGATATATTAGGATATAAATCCCCTAAATTAATTAGTTATTCATATGTCTTATTAAATGGTGATAAAATGAGTACTTCAAATGGTACTGTAGTACTAGTAACTGATTTAATGAACTATGTAAAAAATTCTATATTAAATGAATTTGAAAATAGGAATACAAATATATCTGAAGATAAACTTAAAAAACTATGTAATGCATGTATTAAATTTACTATGTTAAACGTATCTAAATCAAAGATTGTAAATTTTAATTTAGAAGATGCTACTAGCTTTACAGGAGAATCAGGTATGTATATAATGTATAGTTTAGCTAGAATTAATTCAATATTAAAAAATAATAAAATGGAATCAATTTCTGATATAAAATTTAAATATGATATAGAAAATAAAATAGTTAAAGAGTTATCTTATTTTCCAGAAATAATAAATAATTTATTAGTATCTTGTGAGCCATCACATCTTACAAAATATGTGTATAACTTAACTCAAATATTCTCTAAATTTTATGAGCAAGTAAATATTAGTAATGAAACTGATTTAGTCTTAAAATCATCAAGAATAAAGTTAATAAACTGCGTAAAAAAAGTTATTATTTCATCTTTATCTATATTAGGAATAGAACCAATAGATTATTTATAGAAAAATGTGCATAACTTATTATTATATGAGATTGTTGTGCATAACTATTAAAAAACTTTTATTATTACTAAATAAGTGTGCATAAAGTTATGCACACTTATTTAGACTTTAAAGAAAAAAAATGCTATAATACACACACAAAGAAGGGATAATATGGTTGTTGATAATCAAGTATATAATAATTTAATAAGAAAATATAATACTATTTTAAAATTTTCTTTTCAATCTGTTGAGGCATGGGAAAAACTATGTAAAAAAAATTTACCATATGTTAATAATCCTATACGATATGGAAAATTATCAATTACTGAAAAAACAATACATAAATTTTGTATAAGTAAAATAGAAATTCCCTATTTACAAGATTATTTTATGTTATATGATAATCCATTTATTAAAAATTTAAATGATAATGAAATATTAACATTACTAAAACAAATGTTATTATCATTACAGGATATGCATAAAAATGAAGTATATCATGGAGATATTTTTTCAAAAAATATTATGATGGATAAAGATATGAATTTTTCTTTTATCGATTTAGATGCATCAATTATTGACAATATAATAAGCCAAGATAATACATATTATGAAGATAAAATATCATTAGAAGAAAAAAAGAGTATGACTATAGATGATGATAAAATGGGAATAGTTAAAATGTTTCTTTATTACTTTATAAATGGTAACTTCAATACTGGTATATCATATGATATAAATATAAAAAATTTAGGTCTACCCCACTATTTAGAAAGAGAAATAAAATGGTTTATAAATGGTAGTATAGATGTAGATGATTATTTTATAGATACTACTGAAGAATTAATAAACATAGGTTATGAAAAACAAAAGAAGCTTTAAAACATAATAACTACAATTAAACATATAATTTAATATGAATTCTGATGAATTAAATAAAAGACTTAAACAACTAAAAATAGAAGATTTTATATGGATTATTTATATAGGAATAATAATATTAAGTTTATACTCTAATTCATTAGAAAGAAACTATTTTTTATACAATGATTATAAAAGTAAAAAAAAATATAGGGAAATACTAATACTAATCTTTTCAATTTTAGTTATAGTATATCTATATTTTTTAAAAGATTCCATAGATGATATAAAAAATTTAAGACAAAATGATTCAAATAGGAAAAAAACGCTAGTTTATTTATCTTTTATAGCATCCTTATTGATAGCAATTAGTGGTTTTATATTTCTTTTTATAGCACTTGTAGATGATAATTTAGATATTGAATTAGCATTTAATTAATATATTATTTTTTTACTAACGTAGATACTATATCTTTACTACCAACTAATATATTTTTCCAATATTCATTATCAAAATTACTTATTACTACGCTTTTTTCTGTACCAGAGGCATGAATAAATGAATTATTACCTATATATATACCACAATGTCCTGGATATTTATTATCCTTTCTAGGTTCATAATCATTTTTTGCTTGTCTATGAAGTAATACTATATCTCCTTTGTTTATTAATGATATATCCTTATCTATTCCACTAAATAAAGTTAATATTCCATATTTACTAGTCATAATCATAGTTGTAGTACTCATTCCATAACCACCACTAAATATATCTATACCAAATAACTTATAATATATGTACCATACCATACCCGCACAATCAAAAGTATCAGGTCCCATAGTACCATGTACATATTTCTTATGATACTGCATAAAAGCTAAGTTAACTATTTCTTTACGATATTCATCTAAAATATTTGCTTTAATCACTCCCATCTAATAATTATATAATAAGTAATACTAAATTATCAAATTATATGATATATAACTAAAAAAATGAACAAACAAATTAAAGATATTAAACTTAAATTTTTCATAACATCACCACTTAATTATATGTTTGACATTACAAAAAATATATATTAAAATATAATTTAAGAAAATTATTTAAATCGTTGATAAGAACATGACTTATATGTATGTTTTAAAGAGAGTTATCGGTTGGTGGAAGATAATAAATAATTGTATAAGTTCCTATCTTTGAGAGAAATGTAAACATTTCCGGGTTACCCGTTATTATAATTAAGTAAAAATAAGGATGGTACCGTGCACATGCACTCCTAGAGTATCGTTCTTTTTTTGTTATAAAAAGAAATGGAGGAATATTATGTATAGTAAACGACCGTATTTATTATATATTTTAAATATAATTATTAAAGGAGGATATTATGAAATTAAGTAAATTAAATATTAAAAAAATAAATTTAAAAGATGTAGATGAAAATTATATTGGTCAAGATATATTATTAAAGTTAGGTGAACTATATCAATTTGAAAGTGGTATATATGGATATGGTAATATATGGACTAAAATAGAGAAAAATGTAGAAAATATTATTATAGATGAATTAGATAAAGCAGATTGTATACAAGTTCAATGGCCTAAATTACAACCAAAAAAAATATGGGATCAATCAAATAGATGGAATATTTATACTAAAGAAAACGATATAATGTTTACAATAAACAATAACTTTGGTGAATATGGTTTAGCTCCTACAGCTGAAGAATGTGCTACTTTATTCGGTGCTAACAGATTATTATCTTATAAACAACTACCTACTACATATTATCAAATAGGTGAAAAATTTAGAAAAGAAATAAGAGCACGTGGATATTTGTTTAGACCAAGAACATTTAATATGTTAGATGCATATTCATTCGATAAAGATGAAAATGGTATGCACGAAACATTTAATAAAATGCATGATGTATACTTAAATATATTTAAAAGAATTGGAATAAATATAATACCTGTTGTAAGTGATGGTGGAACAATGGGTGGTAGAGTTTCAGAAGAATTTCAAGCAATTACAAAACTAGGTGAAGACATTATTTATTATGATGAAGAAAATAATGTAGGAATAAATAAAGAAGTTTTAGATTTTGAAGATAAAGACACTTTCTTAAAAGCATTTGGTGTATCTAACGTTGATAACTTAAAAGAGTATAACTCTGTTGAACTTGGAAATAATTTTGAATTAGGAACAAAATATTCTGAATCAATGAACTTATACTATCAAGATGAGCTTGGAGAAAAAAAGCCTTATTATATGGGGTGCTACGGAATTGGTCTTGGAAGAATAATTGCTACTACAATAGAAAATAATATTATATATAAAAATGATACTGTAAAAGGTTTTTCACTACCACTTTCTATTGCTCCTTATAAATTACAAATAATATATAAAGATGGAAAAGAAAATGAAGCGAAAGAGTTATATGAAAAATTAAAAAATGAAAATATAGATTGCATTTTAGATGATCGTGAAGGATACTCAATTGGAAATAAAATAAATGACACTTACGTATTGGGAACACCATACTTTACAATAATTGGAGATAAATTTGATGGAAAAACTATTGACATTGAAGAAACTAAAAGTGGTAATAAAGAGAATGTAAATATAGAAAATATATATAATTATTTTAATAACAAAGGCTAATTGAAGCCTTTTTTTCATATAGTAATTTTTTATTGTATTAAGAATTAAATTATTTATTGCTTTTTATCATAAATTAGTGTAAAATCATATTAGAATATAAAAGAGTGAGTTGGTAATATGGATAATGAAAAAAATAATACATATAATAGTAATCCAAATAATAGTGTGACAGTAAACGATGTTAACTCTGATCTAATCGATCCACAAAGCATATTTACTGATGATCCAAATAATCAAGTATATGATGATTACTCTCAAACAGATTATGAACAAACAAATCTAAATAAAAGCATTAATAATCATACTGGAGTAATTGACAACTATAATCAATCATCTAATGCTTTTGTTGATGACAGTCAAACAGTTAGTTCATATGAAGAACAATTAAATAATAGTCAAGACATATCGTTTTATACACAACAATCTAACAATTCAAATTTAAATACATATCAAGACAATAATTATGGTGATGGATATAATACCGGTTACGATAATGGTTATAATAATGCATATGACAATAATGCTAATTATAATGACCCTAATTATAACTATGGTAATGGATACGATAATGCCGGTTATGACAATGGATATAACAATGCATATGATAACAATTCGTATGACAACAATGTTAATTATAATTATGGTAACGGATATGACAATACCGGTTATGACAACGGATATAACAATGCATATGATAACAATTCATACGACAACAATGTTAATTATAATGACCCTAATTATAACTATGGTAATGGATATGATAATACCGGTTATGACAACGGATATAACAATGCATATGATAACAATTCATACGACAACAATGTTAATTATAATGACCC
>CANPVU010000015.1 GCA_947581765.1 uncultured Bacilli bacterium | reverse complement strand
TTTTTATTTCATTTAAAATTTTACCTTTTTCACTCTTATTTTTTGATTTTTTAATTTTTACTCTTTTTTACTGTAAAAAAAAGAGAATATATCCTCTTATAAGTAATCTACAATTTTATCTGAATCATAAAAAATATCATCATAAAAATTAATTTCTCTAATTACCTTGCATGGATTACCAACCGCTATAACATTGTTAGGTATATCCTTAGTTACAATACTTCCAGCTCCTATAACACTATTTTCCCCTATTGTAACTCCTGGAAGAATCGTTACACCTGCTCCAATCCAAACGTTATCTTTAATTATAACATCTTTAGCATATAACAAATTTTTATTTCTTAAATTTGGTGATATTAAATGATTATTAGTTAAAATACTAACATTAGGAGCAATAAAAACATTATTACCTATTATAATTTTTCCATCATCAACAAATGTTATATTAAAATTTAAATAACAATTTTTACCAACATAAACATTTTTACATCCCCATGTTGCTTGAACTGGTGGTTCAATTATGGATGAGTTATCTATATACCCAAACATTTTCTTTTGTAGTAATATTTTATTTTTATTATTATAATCAAACTTAGAGCATTTATTAAATTCATCCATTAATTTTAAATTTCTTTTTTTTATTTCACCAAACTCATCATCTAGAGGATAATAAAGTAGTCCCTTTTGCATTCTTTGATAGTTAGATATTTTTTCAGTATGAAAAATAAGATTTTCTAAAAAGTCTAATAAGTCTACTTCACGTTTTTTACTGACTAAATTATTTTCTTTTATATAATCATATAACTTATTAGTTGGATTTAATAATTTATATATTTGACAAATTTTTCTTATTAATTCAACTGAATCTTTTTTTATAGAATTATCTGTTATATATTGAAATTTATAGTACATACTCACAATTGATTCTGCACAAAAAGGTATTATATTTTCTATATCACAATTATTTATTAAACAATATTTTATAACATATAAAGAATTTTCGACAAAGGATTTACAATCAATATTATATTGTATAGTTTTATCCTTTCTAGTAAGTGAACTTTCATTTTCTTTCCATATATAAGTTATATCATCTATATTAGAAATTTTTCCATTAAAAAGTTTAATCAAAGAATTAAATACATAATCTTCATTTCTTCTTGTATCGCTAAATTTTATATTATTTTCCTGTATAAAATTTCTATTATATATTTTACCATGTAAACCAATTAGTTCATTTTTATATTCTTTATATTTTCCATTTACTTCTTCATAAATACATGATGTAACTACATCACACTTTTTATTTTTAATTTCACTATATAATTTATTAATTGAATATTCATCATAAAAGACATCGTCACTATCTATGAATATAATGTAATCTTCTTTTGATAACGATAGTCCTACATTTCTAGCATTACCTGGCCCTTTATTCTCTGGCAATTTATAAAAATTGATTTTTAATTTATGTTCGAATTTTGATAAAATATCTGAATAATCTTCAGTTGAACAATCATCAATTATATAGATATTAATTTGAGGTATATTTTTTTGAATAATGATAGAGTTAAGAGTTTCTTCTAAAGTATTTTTAGAATTATATGTAGTTATAATTATATCAATCATCAAAAGCACCTACCATATCTTCCATTCGCAATAATGTCTAAGTAAATAATCTTTGTAATTGTCTGTATGAATCTTAATTAGTTTTTCTAATGTTTCAAAATCTCCTTTTTGCTTTAAAAAATTATAATATGGTATTGCTTTGTTTACAAATTCATAATCAAAATTCCATGGTTTATTTTTTTCTGAGTAATGTACAATTGAGCAATCATATCTTTCCATACCAAAATCTATTGCATTTATTTGATAATTATACCTTAAATCAACATGCTTTATTTTATTATAAAAAATAACATTTATAACATCTTGATCTTGAAAATATAATATATCTGAATTTTTATTTATAAAATTTAATAATTCTTCTTCACTTGTCTGTTCACGATATTTTTTTACATCTATCATTAACATACCAGCATTAATATATTTATTATCTACAGGCAATCCAAATCTTGAATTAAATTTTGCTTGCAAATGTTTTAATCTATCAGTTAAACAATTTTCACATGCAATTATAGTATTACCTTGAAAATCCATATTATATAGTTCAAGTATATCTCCAGTACAAATTAAATCACAATCTAAATATAATAACCTATCAATATCGTCTTTAATTATAAATGGAGAAAACAATCTAAAATAAGTAACATAAGAAATATAATCTATATGCATAGGAAATTTAAAATTATTATCATTTATCAGTATTGGGTGCAACTGTCCTTTATTATCATTACTTATAAAATTTTCTATATTGTCAATATCCTCTTTTGTTAAATTATTAGACATTAAATAAACATTAAAATAGCATTCATTATGAAATCTTATTGACATTAAAACATCTATTAATTTATCAACATAATTTTTATCTATGCAAAATAGTAAATTAATTTTTTGCATCATTCACACTTACCTCTTACCTTTTTTTTAAATTATAGCATGCGCTATATGATATGTCAAACAACAGAAAAAATTAAATTTTTTAAAGTACCTTCTCATCAGTTTGCATATAAGTCTTTTTAAATTCTAATAATGCATTCTTCATTGTTATATATCCATTAACTCTCATATTTTTTATAATAAAATCGTCATATGGAAATATTCCTTTTGAAGTAGCTACATGATCTTGTCCATAATCCATTATGGCATATCTTTTCTCAAACTCAATAAATTCATCCATTGGGTTATTTGTCATTTCTTCAGCAGCCTTAGCATACATTAAAAATTCATTTATAGCATCAATAAAACTTCCTCCATTTTGTAATATCCAATTTTCGATACCTATTCCACCTAATCCACCATAGCTCCTATCTTTACCATCTAATATTGCTCGTGCAGGTTTATATGAACCACTTTCCTTTAAATATGCTTTAGCATACATAATATTAGCAAGTACTAATTTATATTTATTCTCATCTTGTTGCTTTATATTATCTAATCTTTGTGTTACTGAATTTTCAGATGGGAAATATTTCTTTTTTTGAGGAGTTAAGGAAAAATCTAAATCAATTGGTTTTTCTAATCCAGGTATAGTTACTCCTGTTAATCTAACTTTATATTTTGCTGTCTGGGTAATATGCCCACTTGCTTGTAAATTATTTTCTAGCATTGATTTTACTTTCCATACAATACTCTCATCAATTCTAACAGTAAAATCAAAATCTGGTGAAAATACACCTTTTAGTGCCGGAACACTTGTATTTCTAATTGTTGAACCTGCTTCTATTAATTCGATATCTCCACCACTATTACATCCTAAAGTTACACTTAATCCATTTTCATTAAACATTTTTATTATTTCTGTTAAAATAGGCTGTCGTTGATTATCTATTAAAGTAGCTGTTTCACCTACCTTAGATAAATAGGGATTTAACTCACTAAAGTATAAATTATCAGAAATAACAAAATTTCCAGAATTATATTCTGATAAACCACTCATTTTTTTTCTATCATTTAAAAATTCTTCTTTTGAATATAAAAGTTGTTGTGTATATTTATCATAAATAGGGACATACTTTCCACTTATACTCATTAATAATTTTAATCTTATAAAAAAAAGTGTATTAGATAAACTAGGCATCTTTTTCCATTCTGGTATATTTTTAGTATCTATTACAAAACTTTCTTGAGGTTCTTTAAAATAATATATTACAGAATTTATATTTGAATTATCGATTAATTCTCCGTTTAATACTTTACTAAATTCTTCTAAATTAGAAATACTTATAAATTCATTCACTATAATCCCTACTTTCAAATTAAGTATAGCATTAATAAAATATTTAAGGCAATAGTTATAAATCACAAACTAAAATATTTTTACATTGGGCATACATCATTAACAGTATATATAGTGATTCATAATATACTATGAGGTGTTTTATGATGTATAATCAAAATGTAAATTTATTTGAACCTTACCAAGGTTTTATACGTGGAAATATGTTTAAAAACCTATATAGTCAATTTGGAAAAATATATGATATTAATCCAATGAATGAACAAGCAGAATTATTAACATATATAGATGTATTAGATTTTGCTTGTATAGACTTAGATTTATATTTAGATGTATTTCCAGATAATCAACAAATGATACAATTATATAATAAATTATTAAACGAAAAAAGAAATATTTTAAAAAAATATGAAGAAAACTATGGACCTTTATCACTAAATAGTGATGCTCTACAATCAACTCCATGGGCGTGGTCAATGTGTCCATGGCCTTGGGAGGTGTAATATGTTTAAATATATAAAAAAATTAGAGTACCCTGTTAATATACAAAAAAAAGATTTGAAAATGGCAAAAAATATTTTAGCGCAATATGGTGGACCATATACCATTTGGGACTAATATATAATAAGGAAAGAAAAAATAATTTTTAGCTAATATTCAATTTCAATCCAACTTCAATAATATTAGGGTTACTACCTATTACTTTTTTTTCATAGATCTTTTGCCATGTTGTATTATATTTTTTAGCAATACTAGATAATGTATCACCCTTTTTTACTGTATACGTAGTATTTGATGAACTAGATGTTGATTTAATACTTGATTCATCCATCCAACCTAAATCTCCTGTTGTATTGTAAGGATGTTTTGCTTCAGCTAAATGTCTTGTTATTTTTGTTGTTTTATTTTTTACAGTTCCATTAGGTTTTGATGCATTTGAACTAAGATATATATTACCATTAACTATTACAGATTCTCCAATTTTAAACTTTCATCATCTTCATAAAATTTTCTCCTACATTACATATAAAATTTTTGTTTAAGAACTTCAGATATATGTTCAATCATTTTAATAGATTGTTCTACAGATGGTGGATTAACCACTACAAGCTGAAGTTTGGTAGATTTTTTTTTCATTTTGACTAATCACCTCAATAAAATTTATGTTGTTTCATAGTTTTATTTAATATTTTTTTTATTTAATTATTCATAAATATCGCTAGTTACAATTCGTTACTCTATTTTAGAGTTGTTGCAATACTTTTTTGTAAATTTGTTACAAGTTATTCTATTTTGGTGTAAAGTGTTGTATTCTATATATGTGGAAAAAAAGATTATGGATATAAATAACTATGCTGCAGAAAAATTAAAAGAACTTAGAAATAGAAAAAAATAACTCAGTTAGAGCTTGCTGAAGCTTTAAATATAAAACAACAACAAATTGCTAGGTATGAAAATGGTCAAAGAAGATTTAAACAAAATTTATTGTTTCAACTCGAGGATTATTTTAATGTTTCTATAAATTATTTTTTTCCCTAAATATGATAAAGCAGAATATATAGATATAAATTCTGATATTGAACTAATTCCAGTACTTGGAACAATTAAAGCAGAAATTCCTATAGAAACGCAAGAAAAGATTTTAGAATATGTAGATATACCTAAAGATTGGATAAAAGGAGAAAAAAATTTTTTGAATTAAAAATTTCTGGAAATAGCATGTATCCTAAGTATTTAGAAGATGATATTGTTATTTTTGAACAAATAGAAGATTATATAATAGCAAATAAAAAAGATTGTGCTATACTAGTTAATGGTGATGATGCTACATTTAAAAATGTATCAATATCTGAAAATGGTATTACATTAGTACCATTAAATCCTAATAACCAAGATGGATATCGGGTAACGTTTTATTCTAAATAATATATAGAAAAAAGAACTAGACTGTAGTGTAGGAGGAAATTTATGAACTATTCTATAAAAATAATTGATGGAAATGTTGTAATTGAAAAAAGTGAAATACCTGAAAAAAAGAAAAAAATACGAACTAATAAAGGAAATAGTTTATTAAGCATCGAAATTAATGACTATACTATAATTGATATTGAAACTACCGGATTAGATTCTGAATTTAATGAAATTATAGAATTAGCGGCTTTGAAAGTAAGAAATAATCAAATAGTAGATAAATTTCAGTCATTTGTTAAGCCAGAAAAAGAAATAGATGAATTCATAACAGAGTTAACAGGTATTACAGATGATATGGTTGAAAATGCTCCAAAAATTGACGAAATAATTGACGAATATTATTCATTTATATCAAATGATATTATTATAGGACATAATGTCAATTTTGATATTAATTTCTTATATGATAAAAAAGAGATTAAAAATGATTTCATTGATACACTTAGAATTGCTAAAAGATGTGTAAAAGATATTAAAAATCATAAATTAAATACACTTACACATTATTTCAATATCAATAACGAGAACGAGCATAGAGCCTTAATCGATTGTAATATTACATATGAACTTTTAAATAATCTAAAGCTAATAGCGAAAGATAATCCAAATTTATTAGATAATAGTAAATATCATTTAAAAGCTTCTGATATAACAAGAAATACAGAAATTGTTGATGAAGACAATCCATTCTTTGAAAAGGTTGTAGTTTTTACTGGAGCATTAGAACGTTTTGCTAGAAAAGATGCAATGCAAATTGTTGCAAATCTTGGTGGAATAAATGGTGATAGTGTTACAAAAAAAACAAATTACTTAGTTCTTGGAAATAATGATTATATAAAAACAAAAGAAGAAAAGAGCAAAAAAAGAATTGCTGCAGAAAAAGCAATTTTAGATGGTCAAGATATAGAAATTATTTCTGAAAAAACATTTTATGAAATGATTGAACAATAATAAAAAGCTAGTGTTCGAGCACTAGCCAAAATGAAAAACTCAATAAGTCTACCAAACTTAATTTAAAAATAACAAAAAAACTATATTAATGTTATATTTAAGAGTTTTCTTTTAAATTATAGCATAAATTTTAATAAAAAGGAAGTGCTATAATAATGAAAGAAAAAGTATTATTAGAATTTAAAGACTGGATAAAAAGTCAAGATAATCATATTTCAATTTTATGGAAAAGACATGCTGCTGCATACATTCGTGTATCAACCGATAAACAAACTGAATTATCCCCTATTTCTCAATTGAAGGAGATTTATAAATATGCGATACACAATGAATTATACCTTGATTTAAATTATATTTTTATTGAGGAAGAAGGAATAAGCGCTAAAGACTCAAAACTTGAAAAAAGAACAGAATTTAATAAAATGATTGCACTTTCAAAATCAAAAGATAAACTATTTGATGAAATTATTGTTTGGAAATTTTCAAGATTTGCTAGAAGTCAAGAACAAAGCATACTATTTAAAAATTTACTTAGAAAAGAATATAATATTGATGTAAAATCTGTTTCAGAACCAATAATTGATGGTCCATTTGGTGGTTTAATAGAGCGTATAATCGAATGGTTTGATGAATATTATTTAATAAATTTGTCGCAGGAAGTGACTCGAGGCATGACCGAAGGAGCACATGAAGGAAAATATCAATCAGTTGCACCATTTGGTTATCGATGGGATAATCATAAATTAATAATAAAAGAAGATGAATCAGAAATTATTAAGTTAATTTATAATAAATTTATAAATGATGATATGACAATGATGGAATTAGCAAGATATATAAATAGTTTAGGATTTAGAACAAAACGTGGTGGTAAATTTGAAAATAGGACAATTAATTACATAATACTAAATCCAGTGTATAAAGGTTATACACGTTGGACTCCAAATGGAAAATTAAAACGAGAAGAATTGTATAATAACAATAGATCTATCATTACTAAAGGAAATTTTGAACCTATTGTTGATGAAGAGACTTGGGAAAAAGCTGTAAATAAATTAGAAAATTATAGAAGTTATCGAAAACCTCATCAAACTGATTCACAAAACCCATGGTCATGGATCAAAGGACTAATACGTTGTAAAAAATGTGGTAAAACTTTGATAAGAACTAATGGAAAATTACGTTGTAATGGCTATAATAAAGGTGCTTGTAATTGTAGTGATAGTTTAGATATTGATGAAGTAAAATCGTTAATTTTAGAGCAAATAAAGCAGTATTATAATAATCCTATTAATATAAAAATTGATAAAAAAAGAAATAACAATGAAAATAATAATGAAAAAGATATATTAATCAAGCAACTAGAATTTATAGAAGTAAAAATTGAAAGAATTAAAAATTCGTATATTGATGGAATTGATACTCTAGAAGAATACAAAAGTAATAAAAAAATATTATCTGAAGAAAAAAAAGAATTATTAAATCAATTAAATAAAATAAATAGTATAAAGGAAGATAATCCAAAATTAATTATAAAAGAGCATCTACAAAATGCTTACACTATTTTGACAGATGAATCTATTTCGATGGAAAAAAAATTTACTGTAGTACACACATTAATTAATAAGGTTGAATACAATAATGGAGAATTGTTTTTATTATTCAACGAAATAAAGTAATATAAAAAAACGAATATATTTATAATAATAATTGACATCATATAATTACTAATTTATAATTTGTATAAAGAAATGGAGAAGTTTTATGAACAATGAAATAGATAATTATAAAAACAAAACTTTTGAAGATATAAAACATACAGATGAAACAGATGCTGAATATTGGGAAGCTAGAGAACTAATGTTAGTACTTGGATACTCTAAATGGGGAAATTTTAAAAAAGTAATTGACAAAGCAAAAATAACTTGTGAAATAAGTAATAATATTGTTAAAGACCATTTTGCCGACGTCGGCAAAATCGTAGAAGCTGGAGTTACTAGTAAAATTATAGAAGACTATAAGCTATCAAGATATGCATGCTATTTGATTGTACAAAATGCCGACCCAAGAAAAAAGGCTGTTGCACTTGGTCAAACTTACTTTGCTGTACAAACTAGAAAAATGGAAATAACTGAAGATCAATATTCAAAATTATCAGAAGATGAAAAAAGGTTATATACAAGAATAAATGTAAGAAATAAAAATAAATATTTGTTTGATACTGCTAAAAATGCTGGAGTAAAAAATTATGGTAAATTTAATAATTACGGATATCGCGGTTTATATAATGGGGAAACCGCCCAAGATATTGCTAAAAGGAAAGGAATTACCGATAACGAAGATATTCTTGATTATATGGGAAGTACAGAATTAGCAGCTAATTTATTTAGAATAACTCAAACTGATGAAATTTTAAATAAAAACAAAGTTAATAATGAACATGATGCATGCAATACCCATCACAGAGTTGGACAAGCAGTTAGACAAACAATTCAAAAATTAGGTGGTACAATGCCTGAAGACTTACCTACGCCTAATAAATCGATAAAACAAATAGAAAAAGAAGAAATGTTAAAAATTAGTACAAAATAAAAAAAGTCCCAAATGGTATATGGTGGTCCAGACGGAGAATGGGCTGCAGCTATGAGATATTTAAATCAAAGATATAATATGCCAGATGAAAGAGGTAAAGCATTATTAAATGATATAGGTACTGAAGAGATGAATCATGTTGAAATGATTGCAGCAATGGTAGGACAATTAATGAAAGGTGCTAGTGTAGAAGAATTAGAAAAAGCAGGGCTAAGTGCTCAATACGTACAACATGATCATGCACTATTTCCAGTAGATGCTGCCGGTGTTCCTTTTACATCTGCATATATAGAAACTACAGGAGATTGGGATGCTGATTTAGTAAGCGATATGGCAGCAGAAAAACGTGCTAAAGTTACTTATGAAAATCTAATGAGAATGACTGATGACCCAGATTTATTAGGACCACTTTCCTTTTTAAGACAAAGAGAGGTTGTTCATTATCAACGTTTTAAAGAATTAAGAGAGTACTATAAAAGTATATACAAAAAAGAAGATCAAGCATAAAAAAAGCTAGTAATAGCTTTTTTTATTTATTATCAATTAAATGAACGTTTTCAAGTAAAACTCCAGTTCCCTCTACAACACATGTAAGTGGACTATCAGCTAAAAACACAGGTACTTTTAGCTCATGAGACAATAATTTATCTAGTCCATTTACCATTGCACCTCCACCAGTTAAAACTATTCCTTTATCAATTATATCTGAAGATAATTCTGGAGGTGTTTCCTCAAGTACTTGTTTAGTTTTTGCAATAATTTGAAACATACTTTCTCTTAATGCTTCTTCTATTTCTGCCGAACATAAAGTAATTGAGTGAGGTAACCCAGTAACTAAATCTCTACCTTTTACATCCATTTTTTCGTTTATATTTTCAGGAAATACTGTACCAATTTTAATTTTTATCTCTTCTGCTGTTCTCTCCCCAACTAATAATTTGTACTTATCTTTTATATACTTAATTATATCATTATCAAACACATTACCAGCTATTTTAATTGATGCACTTGTTACTATACCACCTAAAGATAAAACAGCTATATCTGTTGTTCCACCACCAATATCTATAACCATATTACCACTTGGTTTTGATATATCAAGTCCTGCACCTACAGCAGCTACTTTTGGTTCCTCTTCTAAAAAGACTTTACGTGCACCTGTTCTTTCTGCTGCCTCTTTTATAGCATTCTTTTCTACTTGTGTAATATTAGATGGGCAACAAATCAATATTCTAGGTCTAGAAAAAAGATTTCTCCCATTTATTTTTTTTATAAAATGATTCAACATTATATCAGTTACTTCAAAATCAGCTATTACTCCATCTTTCATAGGTCTTATCGCTTGAACTTTACCTGGTGTTCTTCCAAGCATATCACGTGCTTCTCTACCTACAGCAACTATTCTTTTACTTTCTGAATCAAGTGCTACAACACTAGGTTCATCCAAAACTATTCCCTGTCCTTTTACATAAATTAATACATTGGCAGTTCCTAAATCTATTCCTATGTCTTTTGAAAACATATGATCTAACCTCCAATACTTCTTATATTATAACATATTTTTCTACTGTATTACATCAATTATAAATAAAATAAGATAAAAGAGTATTATAATGCACTATCATAATACTCTTCTGGATTTACACATTTACCATTTACTATTAATTCAAAATATAAATGATTGTTTAATTCTTGAGATATATTAGATGTACCTGTAGTTGCTAATACATCTCCTTGACTTACTTTATCACCTTTAGATACTTTAATATCTTTTATACTTTGATATACACTATATGTATTATCATCATGTTTTATAGTAATTGAATTTCCAACTAATTTATCTTCTAATACCTCTGTTACTTCACCAGGTAGTACAGAAACTACTTCAAATGAATCCTTAGCTCCATAACTTATACCTGTACTTTGCATATATGTACCATCATAATACATAATGGAATTTTGTTGTTCTTTTTCTTCTGATTTATAATCATAATAATTTTTAACTATTTTAACATCCTTATTAATATATGGCTTAATAACAGTTATTTGACTTTCATTATTAACCTCTTTAACAGTACTATTTAAAATATCATAAACATAATCATAATCAGTTAATATTTCCGCAGTTGGAGCATCCTTAGAAACATTATTATAAGTTACTACTACAGCAATCATTAAAATTAAACAAAATCCATATAACGAATATATAATATATTTTTTCATTATTTTCACCTCTATTAAAAGTTTTTACAATAATGATTTTTTTATACGTTTTTATTTAATTTTTTCTATTTTTACATCAAGATAATAATATTTTAAAATTTCATCGTATTTATATCCTGCTCTAGCCATTCCTTCTGCACCATATTGACTCATTCCAACTCCATGACCATATCCTCTAGTAGTAATTACTATTTTTTCTAATGGATTAATTGTAAAGTTAGCAGACTTTAATCCTAATAATTTTACAATATCATTACCTGTAAACTCTTTACTATTTATAATAATTTTATTAATTCTTCCACTTGATGTCTGATCTATAATTTTAATATTTATTTTATTTGTAACATCAATTTGTAATTTTTTGCAAAAATCATCATATTCATACTCAATTTGTTCGTTAAATGCTGGAGATATTTCATCCCACTGACTTTTTACACTTTGCAGATAATGAACCTTACTAGAGAATACATCTTCACTATTTTCTGTATATCCTCCACTAGTAGAAAAAAATAATGCATCTGCTACTTGTCCATTATATGTTATATATTCATATGCAGTTTCTTTTACCGATGAAGTAATTTTATTTTTATATTCATTAAATTTATTTCCCCATTTTTCCTTTAATTCACTATCATCTAGATAAACTTGATTTAAAACTGTATCTACAACATCATATTTTTTATTTTTATTATTTACTATCTTATACATTATATAACTTCTTGCAGCAACTGCTTGAGCTTTTAATGCTTCTATATTAAATGATGCTGGCATTTCTCCTGCTACTACACCAATAACATATTCCTCAAGTGGAATTTCTTGTACAATCTTAGATTTAGTTCTATATACTTTAACTGTTGTATTTCTACTAAATTCAAATTTATTTTGAAATGGTTCAACTACAAGTAAAAAAATTATTAAAGTTGGAATTAAAATAAATAGTAGACAAAAAAATAGTATGTTTTTCATAGAACCTCCTATAAAACATACTACACAAGTGATCTAAAGTAAAATGAAAAATCATATAAACAATTTACAATTAAATAAGATAGTGCAAGCGACATAAAGACATATAATAATTTTATTTGAGCCTGTCTATTTTTTTTAAATAATGTATCTAGTCTTAATGACTCTAATGTCCAAACTACTAATGGAATAATAGCAGCATATAATATTATTTTACCCATTATAATTATTAATTAAATCTATTCTTCTTTGATGTCTTTCTTCATTAGAGAAATTAGTTTCTAAAAATACTTTAATAATGCTTTCCAATGTTTCAATTGGTAATCTAGAACCAACTGCTATTACATTTGCATCATTATCAAGTCTAGTCATTTTAGCTTCCCATTCATCATTTACTTTAGCACATCTTACTCCTTTTACTTTATTACAAGCTATGGAAACACCTATGCCAGAATTACATATAACTATTCCAAAATCTACCTCATGAGCAGCTACTGCCTCTCCAAGTTTAAATGCATATATTGGATAGTCAACCGGTTCTGTAGTATCTGGTCCATAGTTAACTACATCATATCCTAAACTTACTAAATATTTTGTCAAATCTTTGTTTAATTCTACTCCATGATGATCATTTGCTATACCTACTTTCATATATACCTCCAAACTAATTATATCATTCTGATAATTAATAGTAAATGTTTAAATCTCAATTAAAAAGCGAATATAGCATTGAGAAACACAAAACAAAATCTCAATACATACTCGCTTTATTATATAGACGCATCCATAGTAACAATGCCATTTTCATCAAATTTAAAGCCACCAGTTTTTGGACTATTTACTTTTTCTGTAGAATTATCTTCAACAACTCTTCCATTCTCATCGAATTTAAATTTTCCAATTGGTGTATTATTTACCTTCATGGAAGTTTCATCAGCAATTACTACACCGTTTTCGTCAAATTTAAAACCACTAGTTTTTGAACTTTCTACTTTTTCTGTAGAATTATCTTCAACAACTCTTCCATTTTCATCAAACTTAAATTTTCCAAGAGATGCATTATTTTCCTTAATAGCAGTTTCATCAGCGATTACTACACCATTTTCGTCAAATTTAAAACTACTAGTTTTTGGACTTTCTACTTTTTCTGTAGAATTATCTTCAACAACTCTTCCATTCTCATCGAACTTAAATTTTCCAAGAGATGCATTATTTTTCTTAACAGCAGTTTCATCGGCAATTACTACACCATTTTCGTCAAATTTAAATTTCAATGTTTCTGGTACATCTTTTACTGTAAATGGTACTTTTTCACCTTGATTTTTTGACTCATCAACTTCAATTCCAAAATAGTCATTTTTTATATCATATAAATCAGTTGGAGAACTTAAAGCGCCTTCATCCTTTTTTGATACAGTTTGTTTAGGAATAAAAGTTCTAAGTATTTTTGCTTCAAATACTTGTTTCAAATATTGAATAGCTTCTTTATCCTTATATCCTAAATCATAAACTTCATCTATGTCATCTGTATTAAAATATACCGAAGATTTACCATCTGTTGTTCCGCCTGGAAATAAAACAGCCTCATAATCCTTTCCATTTTTTTTATATCCAATTATTAAATATTTTGTATTATTTTCATCACCTTTTAAATCACACATTGAACCAATAGTTAAATATCTTTTCATAACATCACCTTTTTATCTTTCTTCCGCGCTTACTACAATACCATTTTCATCAAAAACTATATTTTTAAATATGGGCCATTTCCCTGCATCAGTAGATTCCTTTTCTGATTTTTCTTCGTATTTTTTGTAAAATGGATTATCAATATCTATAGATTTATCTTTCTCAACATTGTCCGAAACTTTTATTTCACTTTTATAATAATCTTTATTGAACGGATCATACACAACAACACCATTCTCATCAAATTTAAAGTTTCCTTTTGTTTCCAATGTTTTGTTTCTTAATTGTTCATCAGAATTTTGACCTAATAAAATATTATTTAATTTATTATAATCATCATTCTTAAAACCCATAAAATCTATTTTAATTATATCACTATGATTAAAATAAATTGACTTATTGTCTAACAATAAACCTTCTGGATATGAATACCCCTTGTAATCATACATATTAACATTTCCATTATATTGAATTGCATAATATCCAACTATAATTACTTTTTTGGAATACTCTCTTACAGTACATATTGTTCCAATAGGTAAATATTTATCTTCTACAGACATAAATAATTCACTATCCCATCTACTATATAAAATTATATCTAAATTTTTAAAAAAAAGCAATGTTTATTATGAAATTTACAAAACAAAAGGAAATAATCATTGATTATTTCCTAATAGTTAATTTTGTTGCAGGCAATAATGATATATAATCATCTATTTCAGTATATGTTCTTTTAATTATGGATTGACTATTTTCTAACCATGTTTTTAAATCTTTTAAATCAGATTCGGTATATACCATATCTGTTAAACATGCATTTAATTTATTCATTTGTGGAAAATCGTCATAAACAACAATTTTATTCGCTAAATCATTTGCTTTATGCAGGTATGATATAGCAAGTGAAAAATTAGATTTTATGTTATTTTCAATACCATTGTCATTATACTTTAAATTTGCCATACTACCTCCTTGACTGATTTATACTATTTTTCATTTTATTTCCTGAATTAACTAAATACTCACCATATTTATAAATTTCACTTGCATAATTAATTGATGAACCTTTATATGTCCTTACATTTTCTACAAATGCCTCAGCAGAATTTCCTACCCATTCAGTTTCTGATGTAGTAATTAATTCAATTCTGCTATACAATGCTTGTAAGGCATCTTTTAAATCATTAGACAACGTAATTATATCATTTCCCGATTCAATCATCTTATCTGCATCAATATAAAAATTCATATAAATTCCCTTCTACAAAAAAATTAGCAAAATGCTAATTTTATATGAATTCTTGCCCATTTTATTGCGCAATTTTTCGATTTTTTCATATAATTCTGAAATAGCACTACTATCAGAGCAAACTTCTACAATTAAAAATTCATTCTCTACAAATTTATTTGCTAAATCAATATCAAATACTAGTTACTACCAAAGCTACTTCGATACTTTGATTGTTTATTTTCATTTGCAACAGCATTACGTCTAGCTTCCTCTTCTGCACGCCTAGCTGCTTCTTCAGCAAGTCTAGCCGCCTCTTGTGCACGTCTTGCAGCTTCATTTCTTTCATGTTCTTCAGCAAGTCTTGTTACTCTAGTTATTTCACTAGAATAAGAACTAGCAATAGGACCTGATAAATCATTTATTTGATTATTAATTCTTTCACATAATTTTGAAATAGCACCATTATCAGAGCCAACTCCATCAATCGAAAAGTTCTCAGCCATGGAATTTTTTGCAACTTCTAATGTATCTTTCGCTGCACGTAAATTATTTAATATTTCCGTAGTAACATTATTAGTAGCTGTATAAGTATTGCAAAATTCATTAGCTGAATCAAAATCAAACACTAGTTAGCACCAAAGCCTGAATATTGTGATTGATATTTTTCAGTAGCACCACTTAAGTTTGAAGTATCAGGTGTAATACTATCAGATGCAAATGCTGAAGAACTTCCTTCCCAAGCATTTTTTACTTGAACAAGTTTATCACTAAATGCCGCTAAATTACTAACTAAAGCTTTACAATACTCTTTAACTGTTGAAATATATTCCCTAACTGCACTTTGAATTTCTGGGCTTTTAAATGCCATATCCTGATCAGCATTAGCATCAATTTGTTCAATTTTTGCATTTAAAGCTGAAATAGCATCTGAAATAGTACGGCAAACAGTTGGTATTTGATTAGCATCAATACCAACAACTGGTAGTCCTAAATAATCACCCATAGAGACACCATTATAAGCGCCACGTTCTCCTCTGTTTGTTATACTTTTATTAAATTGTTGTTCAACATCTAAATCAGTTCCTTGTACAACAGTTCCACTAACCCATGTAGCCATTAATTTGAACCTCCCATCATTGTTTCAGCAAGTTTTTTATCTTGATTTTTATAATAACCAATTAAGTTAACAAGTTTTTTATTTAAATCATTATACTCGCTTTCCATATCTTCCTTTATTACTGTTACTTGTTTGTCTAAAAGTTCTTCAAATACTTGCTCAGACTCTCCAGTCCATGCTTGTGCCAAAGACGTTTTAACTTTTGCTACTTCTTCATCAAGTGTTTGAGATAAGTTTTGTAATACTTCAACTCTTATACTTTCTGAATAATCCTCCACACCTTGACTAGAAACACCAATTGTCATTTCACTAATTCCAATTTCTGCCATATTTTCCTCCTCTAATTAATATTTTCTACATTACCTTGCGCATCTTTAATCATAGTTACTGCATCATCTACACTAGCTATATATTGATTCTTTACGCTCAATAAATCAGAATTATAACTTAAGATATTATTTTTTAAAGTAGAATATTCGTTGCTAATAAGACTATAGTTTTGCCTAAACTTATCACCAGCGTACCCTGTAAAATAATTTCTCGTTTCATCAACTATACTAGATATATCATTCATAATACTATTGCACTTTTCACAATAATTCAATATATCAATCATCAATCTATCTATCCCTTGTTCGGATATTCCAGTATTTCCAATTGGCACTACATCACCCACTCTACTTTATCATACCTTATGCTTTAATTCTAGCACATTAATTTATGATTTGCAAGTTTAATATTAAACATTTTATTAAATTTTTCTTAAAATGTAAAATAAAAAGATTGTTTTCTTAAAAACAACCATCTTATTTATACATTTTAAATGTACTTCTACTACTATCTGTATCCAAATAATTTAAAAATTGTATATCATCATCGTTAAACATATTACTTGTTTCACTTAATGTAAAATTATTTTTATCATATACTTCTGTTAAAGTATTAACATCTATTCCAGTACTATTTGCTAATTCATTCATAAACGAATTTTTTATATTGTTATATTTACTATAACATGGGAAATTATATAAATTAGCACCTGCTAATCTATTCATTTCATTTTCAAATACTGACATTGAATAAAATATATTTTTTAAATTTTCTGGTTTATTTGTCAATGAATTAATCATATTATAATAAAAAGTTTTAGTTAAAGTTTCTATTACAGAACTTTGTTGAACAAATTTATAATTATTGTCAGAAATATTATTTTCAGTAACAAAATCATCTTCAAAAATAGTTTGAAAACAATATAACATATTTATTATTTCTATCTTATCTTCTTCTGTTTCACAATTAAATAATTCAAATATTTTATCTAAATTTCCTTGACAACATAATTCTGAAAATGTTATAGCACTTGAATCCTCTCGGGGAGTTATACTTAGTGAAATTGATTCTAATGCTTTTACCCAATCTACATATTCTATATTATTAAAATCAATTTCTTCATTATAACATTTCATAAGGCATTCTGCAGATGCTTCTGCTAACCATTGATAATTTAGAGCATCTATAGATTTATCATTCCAATTATACACTACTCCCATATTTTTATAATAACCTTCTTCATTACGTTCTGTATAACTATCTTTAGATGCTAAATGATTTGCTTCATGAGCTGCTACCATCTTTAAGAATGTTTCTCCACCTTTTCTGTATATTTGATTTAAATTAATTGCTAAAATTATTTTTTCATCTGTCAATGCACCATTTGCACTTTCATCAAAACTTAATACTTTTAAATTCGATAAATTTTCGTCTAATTGTTGAACATCAATATATGCTTCTAGTCTGTAATTTAATGTATTAACTACTGAGTCAAGTACTATATCAAATTCTTTTTCTGGCAATAAACTATATCTAGCTCCATTTTGTTCACTAAGGTACTTAGTATTATTTATTTTTACTTGTTCCTTTAATTTATCTAAATTTACTTTATTATCTTCTATAAATTTTAAGGATTCATTACTTTCATATTCTTTAATTGAATAGTATTTATCTAATGATTCTTTAGTATTAAATAAATTTGAATATTTGTATGAAACTTTTTGATTTTTAATTGAATTTTTTAATTCATTACTTGATACTTCATCAAGTTTAATATTTAATGATAAAATTTTATCAATTTCATCATTGCTATATGTATAATCTTCTGTTTCATTTTGTATTACTTCTGTAGAATATTCTATTTCATTTCCTTCATTATCGTATATTGATTTATAATAATCATTAGATTTGATTTTATTTTGTTCTTCAATGTATTCAGTAGTACTAATGCTACTTTCACTATCAAATATTTCTTTTTTACTTTGTTTATTAGATACATTCTTATATGAACAACTCGTCAATAATACAAATGCACTAATTGCGGCTAGAGTTCTTTTAAAAATTCTTAATTTTTTTATTTTTTTCTTCTTTTTCATAATATCCCCCTCTTTTGAAAGGATATTATACATTCAAACTTTTTTTTTGTCAAAACGAAAAAGATTCTATAAGAATTTATAGAATCATAATAAAACTAATACACTTCCATTTTTTATTGATGTTTCTCTTACTAAAGAATTAACTGGTAATTTAGCACGTGTATCACTATCATATAATGATGTAGTATTACTACCAATATAAGCTCCATTAGTAATTTCAAATATACATTTATTCAACAATGAAATTACATTTCCTATTCTTCTATTAATTGGAATATAAACGTTAAATTTTTCATCTATTGATGGAACAACTAGTTCAACTAAATACTTATTTTCCATTAGTATTCACTTCCTTAACATCAAGCATGTATTTTATAAATGTATGTTGACCTTTAACAACAGATACTGCCATAAGAGGATATACCATTTTTTTATCTTCAATTGAAACATTTGGAGCATTAATTATAACTTGGTTTCCTATATCTGGACCAATCCATATTCCATTTGAATTATTTACATTTGCATAATACCATTGTTCAACTTGAACATTTTTAAATTCTGATGAAACATCAATTAAAATAAATCTAACATTTGGTATTTCATTTATTTTAGTAAGTAAATTATTAATTATTTGTCTTCCTGTTGGAGATAGTTCACTTTTATATGAACCAATACCTAAAATAAAGAATACTTTCATAGTAGGATCGTTTTTACCATTAATAATAGAATTATTAATATTAATTAGATTTGTTTCAAAATCATTGTTATATAACTTTATATTTGGTGTATCACTAGATATTGTTTCAGTAAAATCAATAACATTTACTTCTAAAGTGGAAATATGAGATATTAATTTTACTAGTGAAATAATAAAATTAATTCTTTCAGCATTCATACCATTTGTAGTGATAATATTAATTGGGTTTGCTTGGAAATCATACGAATATGGCATTTTAGTTTCTAGACTATAACCAATTGGAACAGAAGATAGTTTAAGATTTTCATTTATAAATTCATTATAATCTACTAATTCTGGTACAATAGGAATTTTCTTGGCACTTGATGTATATGCCTCTGAATAAGATTTAGATGCTTCTCTTATATAGTTATTAATATCTTTCTTTTTAACTAAATATGCAGTTTGAAATTCATATGGTTTATCAAGTAAAAAGGCAATTCCTCTACCGAAAAATTTTGCAGGTATTAATCCTTTTGGTGCACCAAAATAATTTCTATAGTCATTATCATCATTTAATTTTAAGCATATTTTTTTGGTGAAGTTTTGTAACATTTTACCTCTAACAGTATTTACACCAATAGAAGAAACAATAAATACTACTCCATATCTAAATCCATCTCTATATAAATTAGTAGTCTTTTCTGCTAATCTTCCATACATATCTAGAAAGACATCATAATTGTTAATAATAGTTACAATCAATGGTAACTTATTACCACTATTATCTATATATTCTTTATAATTTCCACTATAATCAACCATTAAATCTTTACGATACTCAATCTCTTCATCTAACATCTTAAATATCTCATTTATAAGTTCAGCATCATCTGATACTGCTATTTCACCAACATGTGGCATTTTATTATATATTTTTAAAGATTCAGTACCACAATCTATTATATAAAAATTAACTTCATCAGGTGTGTGGTTAGTTACAGTAGATAATATTATTGTGTTTAATAAATTTTCTTTACCACTACCTTGTTTTCCAACAATTAATGTATTACCATTATTCACTAAATCTAAAGTTAATAATCCTTGTACTTGTTCACTTGGATTATCATACTCTCCTATTATTGGATTAATGTAATAAGGTTCCTTAGTGTATCCATATTTTTCGGCTAAATTTTTTACAAAGATTTCCTCAGGTATAGCATCTAGCCATAATTTTTTAGTCTGAATATTTTCTTTTGCACTTAAATCATTTATATATTTGACTATATTAGTTAATTGATCTCCTTTTGATTCTTCCTTCTTCTCTATTTTTACTAAATCTTTAGCAGATTTAGTAACATTTCCTATATTGTCAATGAAATTTATGGAATCATCTAATTTCTTAACTATGGTATCATTAGGAATATATTTAGCTCCTGCCCATCCTGATTGTCCTTTATCAAAGAAATCATCATATCCTACTTGTAAATAAAATCTACCTGGTTCCTTTATAGAAGCAGCATCTGGTTTTTTCAATACTTCCATACTATCGCCTCTATCTTGGACTTTTAAACATACTTTAAATTTAGAGTTTGACCATATTTGATCATTTACAACTCCACTAGGTTTTTGAGTTGCAAGTATTAAATGAACACCTAAAGAACGTCCAATACGAGCTGTTGAAATAAGTTGTTGCATAAATTCTGGTTGTTGACTTTTTAACTCAGCAAACTCATCACTAATTATAAAAAGATGAGCCATAGGTTCTTTAACTAAACCTTCTCTATAAAATTTTTGATATTTATATATATCTACAGTACTTTCTCCTAACGTATCCCTTGTTTCATTAAATATTTTTTGTCTTCTAGTTAATTCAGAATTAATTGAAACTAAAGTTCTATTCATTTCAGCAGTATCCAAGTTTGTAATTGTTCCAGCTAAATGTGGTACTCTAACACCAGTTTCTCTATTTTCAAATGCACCTGCTAATCCTCCACCTTTATAATCTATTAATACAAATTGTACTTCATATGGGTGATAATTAATGCACATTGAAAGTATATATGTAATTATAAATTCGGATTTACCACTTCCTGTTGACCCAGCAATTAATCCATGTGGTCCATGAAATTTTTCATGTAAATTTAACTTAAATTGTTCTCCATTAGCATATACTCCAATAGGTGCACTAAGACTCGTAACTGGATCATTCGTTTTCCACCTATTAAATATATTTAACTGTTCTATTCTTGATACATTATACATATCTAAAAATGACAATGATGTTGGTAATACTTGTAATCCTTCTTTACCAAGTAATGGAACATTAAGTAATGATTTACTAACATCATGCATATCTAAAGTATTATCAACTTCTACGTTAAATACTTTTTGATTTTTTGTACTAATATTTCTCTTTAAAATACAACCATCTTTATCATTAACTTCAACAAAAATATCACATTGTGATGGTAAATTTTTCATTGAATCAGTTATTACAATAAAACTAAATCCAGCATTTAAATTTTTATTTTCTAAAATATTTTCTACTATAGAAATTTTTTCTGTATTCTTATAATCATCACATATTATTAAATAAAATGTATCAAACTTTTTATATTCATTAACCTCTTTTTGATTATCATTATTATTTTTACTTAAAACTTCCATTCTTTTTTTAAACTCTTCCTCTAAATAAGAAGATACCTCTTTGTCTTCTTCTGTATTAGTAGCAAAAAGTCTTACTGATTTATCTTCACTCCAACAATGAGGTAAAAATTTTGCATATTCCCACTTATTAGCATTCTCTTCATTTGTAAAAATAGCAATTTTTAAATCTCCACCACTTTGTAATGTTACTAATTGAACCATTATATTATAAAAATAAGATTGCACATCCATATTTTTTCCATTATATATAAGAGCTGATATATTATTATCAGCAAATGAAAAAACAATTGGTGCATTATAAAGAATTCTATATTTATCTGCTAACTGAAATGTTTTTTCTAAAAGTTCATCTGTCTCTAATGAAAATTTTCTTTCTGGCGCCTTTATTTTTACAGGTGCCTCTATATTACCTATTCCCAAACGAACCTTTAAAAAATCAATATCACTAATTTCTCTTCCCCAAAAATATCTATTATTTGTAGAAAGAGCTATATTTTTACAAATATTAACAGGCATATAATTATCATTCATTATTTGAAGTGCTTTTTTAAATTTTAAATTTAATTCTTTATCTTTTTCATTTAGATACGCACTATATTTTTCTATACGTATTTTTTCTTTTTTCTTTGCATTTTTTTCTTGAAAGTTTGATACTAATTTTGGCATTATCAAGCTACCTACTAACATACAAAGAATCATTACCGCCTGTGGTATGATAGATAATTGGTTTTTATTTGATGAAATATTAGCAACTAAATTCCATACCATAACAAATGTCATACCCATCATAGCAAGACTTGAACCATATTTAAGATACCATGGTAAAGCATCTTTCTGTAAAAATGATCCAGGTGGTGACTCAATTTCAAAAGCCTCATCTTCTACTATTTCTCTAATTAATGGAGTATGATAAAAGTAATCTTCATCTGAATATAAATTTACATTTTGATCTTGTACAGATACTGGAGATATTTTATCATTTTGAGTTACAACATCTTGGTATGCTGTAACGCCTACTACATTAACTAATCGTTTTGGATTATTTATTACTATAAAATCTCCCATCCATATTATTTTAAGTCCTTCTACAAAAATAGTATCTCCTAATTTTAATTTTTTTGAAAACACTCTATAATTATTTACATAAACAGAATATTTAACATCTTCTATTGCTCTTAAAAAATATTCATTGTTCTCTTTTTTTATTACAATTTGATTTACTGCTAATGATGTTTGTCTATAACAAATATTATTATTTTGTGCACTACCTATAGTTAAACTATTTAATTTAGATACATCTAATTTATATATTTCTTCTTTATTTTCTGGTAATGCCCAAACTCTAATAAGTGATTTACAACCAGAAATTTTTATATCAACAAAATCATAATCTGAAATTTTTTTGCTAGATATAACATTTCCACTTTCCACAACATCGGCAGTACCGTTACTTTTTAAATACCATACATTATCTTTTTTTTCAAATGTTATTAAACCAGATTCCTTAGAACCTGGAACTTTATAATTGTATGAAAAAAAATTATCAGAATTTTCTGGTAAAATAAATTTTGTTATCTTTTTTACATGTCCAAGATATATTTTCATACATACACCCTACTTTTCTATTCTATAAGAAAATTATATCATATAAAAGTAAAAAAAAAAATAATAAAATTTATTATTACTTTTTTCTTTTTAATTTAAAACCTAATATTCTTTTAAACATTCCTAACTTATATGTTATTGAGAAATATATAATACAACCAATAATTGCATATAATCCAATTATTAACATTGAAATTAATCTTGATTGATTATTCATAGGTATAAATTGTTTTATAATTAATATGACTGAAGACATAATTATACAAGTAAATATAATTATAAAGAAATCTTTAATGGTTTGTTTATAATTTATATTTATTGCTTTATTTATATCTACTAAACAAATTACAATTGTAATTAAATATCCTATCATAGTTGCAACTAAGTTTCCATAATAAATTGGTAAACCAATTTTTTCAAATAAAATCATAAAAGGAATATTCATTATAGCATTAAATCCAAATCCTAAGAATAAACCTAGATACATTTTTTTATATCTACTAAGTGATTGCATAGTAACTACTACATTAGTAAATATACTTCCAAAGATTGCTACAAAAATACTTAATCTAAATACTTTTGGTCCATAGAAAGATTGACCATAAAATACATTCCATACAGGAGAAGCAAGTAACGATAAACCTACTGCCATAGGAATTGTTATATAAAATATTATTTGAAGTGTTTTGTTGATTTTATCTTTAACTCCATCTATGTTACCTTTAACATAATCACTTGTTAGACTAGGCAATAAACTAACTACAATTCCATTTGCTATTGACATAACTATAACATTTAATTTTGTACCTAATGTAGTAACTATATTCATTATTTCTGATGAATCTGTACCAGAGTATCCATATGAAGTTAATGTTCTAACAACAGTAAACATATCTACTAACTGAAATGAAGTACCAATTAATTCCATAACTATAAATGGAATCGTGTATGTAATAATTTTCTTAAATAAACTCTTATCAGTTATTTTCTTCTCTTCTTCTTTAGGTACGTATTGTTCTAGCTCAGGAACTTTTCTTTTTTTATAAGACAAATATATATATGCAGATATAGCTCCAAGTGTAGCTCCAAATACAGCTACAGATACTGCTATTGACAATGAAGTCTTTAATACATTCATACAAATATAAGAACCAAGTAAAATTACAACTACACGAACAAATTGTTCAATAACTTGAGATATACTAGAAGCCGATATATATTTCATTCCTTGTAAATAACCTCTAACCATACTTATTAATGTAACAAATATAATAGCACTTGCAGAAACTCTAATTACCTGAGTAATTCCAACTATTGTTAACTGACCTGCTATATATTCAGAAGTATAATAACCAAGTGCTCCAATAGGAATTGTCTGACCTTGATATATATTTAACTTTATTATATTTTGTGCAAGTAAGGGAGCAATAAGAATTAATGCTAAAGTCGTAATAATTGAGGTAATAATCATAAAACTACCAGCTAATTTATAAGTTCTTTTTTTAGTATATTGATAATCTAGGGTATTATATTCACTTACCATTTTACTTATTGCAAGAGGAAGACCCATTGTAGATAAATTTAAAAATATAGCATATATATTGTATGCTGCACCATAAAGTACATTCCCACGTGAGCCTATTATTGAATAGAAAGGAATAACATAAATAACACCTAATATCTTTGTTAATATAATACATAAAGTTGCAACAAAAGCTCCTTTTAAGAAGTTATCTTTCTTCATTACATCATCCTCTCTAACAAAATAATTATACTATCATTTATTAATTGTTGCAAATGACATTTGATTTATTGTATACTTATGATAGGGGGTAGGATATATGAAATATACTTTTAAAGAAAAAGTTACCTATAACGAATATACAAATTTTTTAAAGAAACAGGATTATTTATCATTTATGCAAGAAGAAAATTGGGCATATATTAAAGGAGTTAAAAATCATAAAATTGTTGGAGTAAAAGATGAAAATGGAATATGCGCTATTGCACATATATTAGTTGAAGAAAATAAAGCTGGAAGAAAATTTGTTATACCTAATGGATATATATTAGATTTTACAAATAAAGAGTTGTTAGAGTTTTTTACTGAGTATATAAAAAAATTAGGAAAAATGTACGACGTATATACAATTGATGTTTATCCAAACATAATATCAAGTAATCCACATTATAATGATATACACAATAACTTAATTAGTTTAAAATATAAGTATACAGATGAATATATAGATAAATCAGAAAATTTACTTATCCCAATGAAAAAAAATGGTAAAAAAATATCAAAATTAGAACTTAAGAGAAAATATGAACAACAAGATTATTATTTAAAACGTGGAATTTATTTTGAAAGTTGTAAAAGTATTAACGATGTAAAAAGGCTTGAAAATTTAAATCCTGGAAAATATTTTGATAGTGATTTAGTTACTAAACTTCTTTTAACATATAATGATAGAGTTACAATATTATTTGCTAAATTGGATTTAGTATTTTATAAAAACTACTTAATTGAAAATGAGAATGATTCTAATGAACTTATGAAAATAGAAGAATTATTAACCTTTAACGATGAAATTGATGTTGGTTGTGCTTTAATAATTGAACCATATAATGAAAAGAATAATGTATGTGAATATGTATACAATCAGGTTAAAGAGTCATTTGAAAATTTAGATATCGATAATGGATTATTATATGAAGCAATGAAAATATGTAATCAAAAAAATTATTGTTACATTAAAGTTTCTAATTTAAACTTAAACGTAATATATTATATGAATAAATATAATGCTATTCCTATTAAATATATTGGTCATTACTCAATTGTAATGAAAAAATTTACTTATTTGCTTAACAAAGATATTTTTGTAAAAAAAAGACTGTAATCTAAATTTCATACAGTCTTTTTTATTTATCTTCTATTGCTCTTCTTTTTCTTCTGAAATATTTTCTTCTTTACTATCTTCAGTTTGATTATCTTCATCAGATGTCTTTATGTCAGTATCTGTAGTTGAAGTTTTTTCTTCTTTATCTGGCATATGACCATTTTTAACTAAATAATCAATTTGTTCTTTAGTAATTGTTTCATACTCTAATAATGTTTTAGCAATCAAGTCTAACAAATCCATATTATTAGCAATAATTTCTTTTGTTTTTTCATAACATTCATTAATAATTTTTCGTTGTTCTTGATCTATTTCAAATGCTACTTCACTAGAGAAGTTATGACTTTTATTGTAATCTCTTCCCAAAAATACACTTGATTCTTGATGTTCAAATTGAACTGGTCCTAAATCACTCATACCATATTCAGTTACCATAGCACGTGCTATTTTAGTTGCTTTTTCAAAATCATTATGTGCACCTGTTGTTACTTCATTAAATACTAACTCTTCAGCAACTCTTCCTCCTAGTAAACCACTTATTGTTTCTAAAAGTTCATTTTTTGTTTCTAAGAAAGTTTCCTCTTTAGGTAACATCAAGTTATATCCACCAGCAGCACCACGTGGTATAATTGTAATTTTTTGTACTTCATTAGCACCTTCTAATTTTATACCAACTACAGCATGTCCTGCTTCATGGTATGCTACTATTTTCTTTTCTTTCTCCGTATATTTCTTTGTTACTTTTGCAGGTCCCATCAATACACGGTCATGTGCTTCATCTATCTCAGCCATAGTGATTGCATCTTTATCTCTTCTTACAGTAAGTAATGCTGCTTCATTTAATAAGTTCTCCAAATCAGCACCACTAAATCCTACTGTTCTTTTAGCAATATTTTCAAGTGTTACACCTGGTGCAAATGTCTTTCCTTTAGCATGTACTTCAAGAATTTCTTTACGACCATTTATATCTGGTAAATTAACTGTAACTTGTCTATCAAATCTTCCAGGTCTAAGTAAAGCAGGATCAAGTACATCTGGACGGTTAGTTGCTGCTATTACAATAATACCTTCATTTTCACCAAATCCATCCATTTCTGTTAATAACTGATTAAGTGTCTGTTCTCTTTCATCATGACCTCCACCTAATCCAGCACCTCTTTGACGTCCAACAGCATCTATTTCATCAATAAATATTAAACATGGAGCATTATGTTTTGCTTGTTTAAACATATCTCTAACACGACTTGCTCCAACTCCAACAAAAAGTTCAACGAAGTCAGAACCACTAATATAATAGAAAGGAACATTTGCTTCTCCTGCTACTGCTCTAGCTAACAATGTTTTACCAGTTCCAGGAGGACCAACTAATAGTACACCTTTTGGTATTCTAGCACCCATTTTTTGAAATTTTTTTGGATGCTTTAAGAATTCAATTAATTCTTGAACTTCTTCCTTTTCTTCTGTTAATCCAGCTACATCATTAAATGTAACTTTCTTTCTATCATCATTTAAACGTGCTCTACTCTTTCCAAAATCCATAGATTTATTGTTAGCACCCATTTGTCTTGTTACTAAAAATATTGCAGCACCTACTAATAAAATAATAGGTAAAACATTAACTAGTAAAACAAGTAACATACTTGAATCTGGATCTTTTTCAGCACTTATTTTAAAATCATATTCTTTACTTCCAGCATATATATTTTCTATTGTTGAATCAGTTAAAGGTGTTCTTACATAGAAAGATTCTTTTTTAGCATATCCTTCTAATTTTCCAGTTAACTGATATACACCTCCACTTTGATTTGGTGTAATCTCGACTTCAGAAACTTTTCCGTTTTCCATTTCAGTAACAAATTCTGAATAAGTTAATTCATGTACATTATTATTAAATGTACTTGCAAAATACATTATGCCTAATATAAGTACAAACAAAATTACATACGAAATTGTTGTTCTTTTGACATTTTTTTTCTTCATATTAACTCCTTTCTTAACGATACTCTAGTATTATATCATATTTTTCATTTTTTTTGTTGTCAAATGAAGATTTTTTAATACCAGGTAACCAAATTATATTTCCACTACTATCAACTACTACAGGATAACTTTGTCTATCATTCAAATTTATTTTTTCATTTATAAAAATATCTTTTAATTTTTTATGTCCAGAAAAATTTTTTATAGTCATTTTATCACCTATTCTATAGTTTCTAACATACAAAGGTAAAACTATATCTGAACTATTTAAATGTGTAACAAAATTATTTGTCAATTTAGAATTATTAACTTTTATAATTTTTTTACCGTCAGGTAAAAGAACTTCTTCATTTAATATATATTCATATTCATTCGTTTCTTTCAAATTATTTATCGATAACTTATTATATTCCTTTACTATTTGATAATTTGGAAGATATACTTTTATATTTGGTTTTAAACTATCTATCATATTTAAAATACTATTTAAATGTTTTGCATTTATTAAATATATATCATCTTTATAAACATTAGATAACCATCTATATATAATATGCTTAATTATTAATAATTTACAGCTTTTTAATTTAGATATATTAATTTTATTATCAACTACTATATCATCATATATACAATTTACTTGATCTTTTATATATTCATCATATTCTTTAAGACAATCACTATATTGCAAAAATTTTAAATGCACATTTAAATCCTCTTGCTTAAGTATTGGTAAAATTTTTTTTCTATACCTATTTCGTGTATAACTCATATCACTATTACTATTATCTATAACAAATGGAATATTATACTCATCTAAGTAATTCAAAATTTTCTCTTTTGTGACACTTATTAAAGGTCTTAATATATCATAATTATCTTTATGTACTATATAGTCAAATCCTGAATATCCACTAATTGTTGAACCTCTAACAATCCTCATTAACACTGTTTCAATCAAATCATCACCATGATGAGCAGTAAAAAGATATTTCGCATTATATTTTTTTACGATTTTATCAAAAAACTCATATCTCATCTTGTGTCCTAATGATTCAGTAAATTTAGTATCATATTTAAACTTAGTCATTTCAAAAATTAAGTTATGATCTTTACAATACTCTTTTACAAACTTAGCTTCATTATCACTTTCTTTTCTAAGATTATGATGTACATGAGCACATACTATATTAAAATTACATTCATTTTTATAGTTAATTAAAAGATTTAATAAAGCCATAGAATCTGGACCGCCAGAAAGCCCAATAACAACATAATCATCTGGATTTAAATTAGTATTTTTTCTTAAAAAACTTAACACTTCCTCCATTTAAATCACCATTATTATTGTAATATAATTTATTAGTTATTACAATAAAAAAAATCTACTAAATTTCTAGTAAATTTTTAAATAATATCATTATTTTGTAACATCTATCTCACAACTTGCTGTTTTTCCATTGGATGTTGTAGCAGTTATAGTTGCTGTACCTACTCCAACTGCTTTTATTTTTCCACCTACATCAACTGTAACAACTTTCTCATCACTACTTTTCCATGTTACTCTCCTATTTGTTGCATATTTTGGAGTAATACTTGGAGTAAGTTTATCTTCTTCATTGACTAATAAATTTAATCTATTATGGTCCAAAGTTATTTTTTCTATAGCAATTTCTTTAGCACTATCAACTATATTAAAATTTATTTTACTTATAGTTTTGTTTGCTAACTTATCAATTGCATATATCTGAATAGTTTGTACACCATTTTTACTAGTATCAACAACACTTGGAGTAAACACAACCTCATCACGCAAACCAGACTTTTCATCTTCTACTTCAACATAATCAGATATATTTACTTTACTTCCTTTAGTTATTTCAACATCACTAGGCGCAACAATATTTGGACCCTCTCTATCAATATTTTTTATTTCATAGTCTAAAGAATAAATCTTATTATTTATATCTTTAACTCTTATATTTATGACTTTGTTATCTTTAATAGTAAGCATATTACTCTTTGTCCAAGTCTTTCCGCCATCAAAGGAATATTCTTTTATATGTTTAGAAGCATCACCATTATATTTTATAGTTAATTCAAAATCCTTTTTTGTCCAATCATCTTCACTCAAAATAATTTTAACATTATTTTCAGTAAGTTTTATTTGCCTTCTCTCATAATCAAAAATAAAGAGAAACACACCCAGGCCAACTAAGACAATAAAAAGAAATACAGACATTAATGATGTCTTCGTAACTTTCTTTAACATATCATCACCCTATTTTTACTATATATAAGTTTACCATACCTTGTTTTCAAAGTCAATTAATAGAGCTATTTAGTAATTGGCGCTAATTCATACTTATTTAATAAATTATTAATAATTGTATTCTTAGATGGATACTTATTTATTATATTTTTTAAATATTCATACTTAATATTTATATATTTTTCTACTTTTTCTTTAGAACAATTTGTCGTGTTATCAATTACATATTTTATATTTTTTATATAAAATTCTAAATTTTTTGGTTCTTCTTCTCTAGATAAATTTGTCAAAGAATTATTATTATAACAATATATATATGTTTGTATATCAATTGATTTAATTTTAGGATTATTTAAAAGTACTATATTATTAAATGAATTATCTTCATGGTATCTAGTATTATTAAACTTTATATTATGTTTTTTTAAAAATGCTCTTCTATATATTTTTCCATGCAAATCACTTACACTAGAGTAATTTTTATTAGTTTTTTCATTATATACAAGACTATCAACATAATCAAATCCTGAATTTATAGTTTTATATAGTAACTCTGTACTAGTTGATGTATAAAATAAATCATCAGAATCCATAAAAATTACATATTTACTACTAGAATTATCCATTCCTGTTTGTCTTGATGCTCCTGCTCCTTTATTCTTTTTATGCCTTATATATTTTATATTTATTATAGGACTAAATTTATTTATTACTTTTTCATAATTTTGATGTGAACAATCATCAACTAAAATAACATTTAATTTATCCTTAAGTATTTGAGAAGATATACTTAATAAAGCACTTTCTATTTGATCTAGACAATCATACATTGGTATTATTATATCAATCATTATACTCACATACCTTCTTTAAAAATTCATCAAAAGTAATTATCATATTAAGATTCTTATCTTTATATTCATCCACTTTAATTTTATATAATTCATTAAAATCCTGCAAAGTAATCATATATAAATATTCTTTATATATTTTATATGAATCTTGTGACCATAATAAAATTTTATCTACATCATACTGGTTATAAAACTCTAAGTAATAAAAATACATAGCAAGCAAACACATTAGTGCGGTTGTAGCAACTAAGTCTAGATTTTTATTTTTTTCTATCATTTTATTCATTGCATAATTATAGTTATAAGAAAAATATTTTAATCCACTAAATTTATATTCTCTATTATTTTTTCTAGTAATTGAATTAGCATTCTCGCAATATACATATGTTATTTCATCTAAAGTATCAATTTTGGGAAGATTTAATAAGACTAATTTATTAAATCCATTATCCTCATTAGCACGTGTATCATTAAATCTTATATCATTATCTACTAGGAATTTTCTCTTATACACATTTCCATGTAACCAAATTGTATTTAATTTTTTTATTATAACTTCATTATCTCGCTCATATCTAAAATTACTAATCAATAAATCACTTTCACACTGTTTAATTTTATTCATTAAACTACTTAATGCATAAGGTGAATATAAATAATCATCAGCATCAATAAACATAATATATGGATTATTACTATTATCAATTCCATATTGTCTAGCAAATCCTGGACCAGAATTTTTGGATAATTTTAGTACTTTTAGTTCAAAGTAATCTTTTACAAAATCTACTTCATAACTATAATCTTCATCGTCCGAATCAATAACCATATATACCTTAAAATCATCAGTATTTTTTTGTAAAGCAATAGTCATTAATAATCTTAGTAATGTTTTCTTTGCTTTATATACTGGTATTATTATATCAAACATAAGTCTTCCTCTTTTTTACCTTACCATTTTATCTCATCAATATTATTTTTCTTCAATATATTATTTATCTTACTAAATGGCTTACTACCAAAAAAACCTCTATAAGCAGATAATGGTGATGGATGAACTGATTCAATGATATAATGTCTTGAATTTGTAATTAAATTTTTCTTACTACGTGCAAAACTTCCCCATAAAACAAATATAACAGGTTGTTTTCGTTCATTTAAATACTTTATTATATTGTCAGTAAATATTTCCCATCCTTTATTTTGATGAGAAAGAGGTTTATCTTTTTCAACTGTCATAATTGAATTTAAAAGTAACACGCCTTGTTTGGCCCAATCAGTCAAATCACTTTTATTTCTTTTTATTCCTAAATCATTTTCTAATTCTTTAAAGATATTTTGTAATGATGGTGGCATATCCACTCCTTCTTTAACAGAAAAAGATAAACCATGTGCTTCTCCTAAACCATGATATGGATCTTGACCTAATATAACAACTTTTACTTCATCATAATCAGTAAATCTTAATGCATCAAATATATTTTCATAAGGAGGAAACACTCTTTTATTTTTGTATTCATTCCTTACAAATATTCCTAAATTTCTAAAATAATCTTTTTTTAATTCTTCTTTTAAAACAATATCCCACTTTTTGTTAATCATATATAATGACACCTACTTACTTAACTGATTTGCTATATCTATAAAAACGTCTACAGATAAATTTTCCGCTCTAACACTTAAATCATAATTATATTTTTTTAAAACTAATTCAATAGCACTTAAATCATAGTCTTTTAAATTATTTTTTAAAGTTTTTCTTTTTTGATTAAAACTATCTCTTATAATCTTAAAAAATAATTTTTCATTTAATACTTTCTTTTCATTATTTTTCCTAGTAAATTCAACAACAATACTATCTACATTAGGTTTTGGAATAAATACATTCCTACTAACATCTAATAGTTTTTTTACGTTATAAAAATAATTTATATATACTGTTAGTGAACCATAATCTTTTGTTCCTAGTGGAGCTTTAAATCTATCACCAACCTCTTTTTGAACCATTACACATATTTTATCAACTGGTAACATATCTTCTATTATTTTAATAATAATTGGAGTAGTAATATAATATGGCAAGTTTGCTACTACATATAATTTTTTAAAATTATATTTTTTTATATCATCAATTACATTTGATTTAAGAAAATCTTCAAATTTAATTTCTACATTATCTAAACCTTTTAAATTATTAGACAATAAATTACTTAACGTAGTATCTATTTCATAACATAATACATTTTTAGCAGCAAAAGATAGTTTATATGTTAATGAGCCTGCACCAGGTCCAATTTCAATAACCATAGTATCTTTATCAATTAAACTTTTATTAATAATACTATCAATAATATTTTCATCTATAATAAAATTTTGACCATATTTTTTTTTCAATCTAAAATTATTATCAATCAAATTTTCCTGCATTTTCCTAGGAGAATATTCCATAATATCACCGTAATAATTATAACACGTATAATACTGATTAGTAAATTGGTGAAGTTGCAAATCATTGATTTATTAGTATAATAATTTTAC
>CANPVU010000014.1 GCA_947581765.1 uncultured Bacilli bacterium | reverse complement strand
ACAGCATTATCATCTGATGAAGAAGAAAAAACAGATGATGAGGTAGTAGTAGATAGTTCTGATGAACCAGATGAAGATTTATCTTCTATATTAAGTGAAATAGGTACAACAGCATTATCATCTGATGAAGAAGAAAAAACAGATGATGAGGTAGTAGTAGATAGTTCTGATGAACCAGATGAAGAGCTATCCTCGATACTAAGTGAAGTAGGTGAACCTCTTACATATGAACAACTATTATCAGCAGTAGGTAATGGAGAAGAAAAAAGTAGATCTAACGAGGAGAAAACAGGAGAAAGTAAAGATGGATTACAATCTTCGTTTGTTGAAGTTGAATTTAATGTTAACCCAGAAAGTGAAAATGAATCTAAAGGTGGAGATGAAAATAATCCCCAAGATGATGTAATAGATGAAGAATTATCAGCAATCTTATCAGATTTAACTAGTTCTTCAGTACCTTTTCAACGACAATCTTCTCAACAAGAGAGTCAATATAATATGCCAGATTTCCAAATAGATGATAGCATCTTTAGTGTATTGACAAATGAAAATTTAGATGATTTCTATTTTCATAATGTAAGTGATGACTCAATAAATCCAGAAAATAAGAGAAAAAAATAATTGTTTTGTATTCAAAGGAGATATATGAATAGTAACAGGCTAAAAGATGATGGAAATTTTATCGTAAGATATTATAAAAGTTTTTTACATGCATGTTCTGGAATAATTTATGGAATAAAGTATGAACATAACATAATAATAATGATAATCGCAGCTATTGTAGTGATTGGTGCTGGATTATATTATAATATAAGTAGTGGTGAATGGTTATTTGTATTGTTTGCGATAGGAAGTGTCATGAGTATGGAAATGATTAACTCATCTATAGAGGCAACAATAGATTTGATTACACATGAAATTCATCCACTTGCAAAAGTTGCTAAAGATACTGCTTCATCTGCTACATTAATACTTTGCATAATATCCCTTATTGGAGCATGTATAATATTTATACCAAAAATATTTTAGTATATATACTTATATTCTGTTAATAATATAAAAAAGAGAAAAATAATAAAAAAATATTGTCAAAAGTTTGCAAATATGATATATTTATATTGCTTACTTTTTTATGGCGATGTAGCTCAGTTGGCTAGAGCACATGGTTCATACCCATGGTGTCGAGAGTTCGAATCTCCCCGTCGCTACCAGATTGATACCAAACTCGGGAAAATACGAGTAAAAATATAGAACGTACTTGATAAAAGTACGTTTTTATGTTATTATGTATTTGTCGAGGAAACTTGCATAAAATAAAAAAGGAACATTCAATATCGCATGTTGAGTGTTGCCAATATAATTTTGGTTTCACCTAAATCATTGCTGAGTTAGGTGATTTTCTTTTTATATTAAAACTATAAATAGTAATAATACTAATAGGAAGATAAGAATTACTAAAGATAGAATTAAAAAATCCTTCTTGTTCATTATATCGTCTCCTTCTTTATGAAGTTTGGCAATCACCCAACTATTAAATGTTCCTAATAAAGTTATATCAAACATTTGTTCTTGATACAATGATTTTATATTAAATTTTGACAATTTAGGAAACACACTTGCATATTGTCAAAAACAATAAGAAGGTGATGAAATTGAAGATATTAAGAAATAATATAAGTAATAGTGAATTTTATAATTATTATTTGATAGATGACAAAAAGACAAAAGAAATTAATAAAATAAAGTTGTCGTACTCCTTCCTTTAGTGGAACAATAGTTAATGTGTTCGAACTATTCGAACTTTTTATACAAAAATCAATCTTTTCTGATCGATTTTTTTGTTTTTAAAAAAAATTAAAATTGAGTAGGACCTATCATCTAGAATTAAAATAATATGTGATTGAAAATTGATATTATAGATAAAAAAATAAAATATGACAAAATAAATGGTGATTTATAGAGCAATTGTAAAATAAATATTAAAATATTACTTATATATATTTAAAAAAAATATTATAATAAGATTTAATATATTACATGAGAAAGAATATTTATTTAAAAAATAGTAGCTTAAATATCCTAAATTATTAAAAAAATGATAAAATATTGATTCACAGTGCAATAAAGATTTAAATATTAACAGAAAACTGTTCCATTTCTAAAAAAAAATGTTATACTAACGCAAGTGGAGCACATCAATATCCACTATCGTAATATATAATTAATTATAGGGGTGTGTATAGTATGTTTTTTAATGATATACCTAATGATACAGATGACATTATAGATGAGTGTAATGATATACGATATCATGATGAAGAAGAAAATCAAATTAGTAACTTTAAATTAAAAGAAAAAATATGTGATTCTGTAGTTGCAATGCTTCTAAATTTACAAATAATTAATAGTATTGAAGAAATTGAAGGTATACAAATACATTTTGGATATATTTTCACAAAAAAGAATGGAGAACTTGAAGCACTTTTGAGAGCAACGTATAAGGAAAATGTGTATTATTTAGCGGTACAGCACAGTAAAATTATGTTATTAAATATGGATGAAAAATTATTCATTGGTATTGTACTTAAAACAATAACATATCATGAATGCTTAGAAGATTTCAAAACATCTGTAATGACATTAAAAGGTCCAAAATAATAGAGTAATTATATAGATAACAAAATATGTTATACTATTATTAGTGATTGATGTTAATATTCATATTTGATGATTGGTTGAAAACTACCTCAAAAATCATACAAATGATGGTTTTTACTAGATTTATATCTAGTTTTTTTGTTTATGATTTATTTGACATTTTATTTAAAAAGTTTTATAATTTATACATATTTTTAAAGCAATGAAGAAGAAGAGTAAAATATTTTCAATGCGTAGAGAGTTAATGTTTGGTGTAAATTAATGATTGAAATATTTGAATGAAACTTTGGAGCAGAATAATGTATACAAGTTATTTCGTTAATCGCGTTAAGATATAGAGATGTATAGTTAAATTGATTAACTATATAATTAAGGTGGTACCACGATAGATTCGTCCTTATTGGATGAGTCTTTTTTTTTATTTAAGAAAGGAAATGAATAAAATGAATTATAATGATTTAGCAAATTTATTGTATCCAGATGTTACCAAAACAATTGATGATTTAGAGAATATGTATCCTAAAAGAAATCTACCAGATGGGGCTCAAGTAATGAGATTTGCTCCTAGCCCAACAGGTAGAATGCATTTAGGTAACTTATATGCTTCTTTTATACCAGAAGTTATTGCTAAACAAACAAAAGGAGTATTTATTGTAAGAATTGAGGATACTGATCAAAAGAGAAAAATTGAAAATGGTATAGAATTAGGTATAAATGATTTAGAACATTATAATTATAATGTTGATGAAAATCCTATTAAGGGTGGAGCTTATGGACCATATATACAATCTAAAAGGTTAGATATTTATCATATTGTAGCTAAATATTTAGTTTCTATTGGAAAAGCATATCCATGTTTTTGCTCTGAAGAAGATTTAGAAAATATGAGAGAAGTACAAGAAAGAAGAAAACATAGAATTGGATATTATGGACATTATGCAAAGTGTCGTAATTTAACATATGATGAAATAAAAGAACATATAGATAAAGGTGATAAATGGGTATTAAGATTAAAATCTAATGGAAACTTTAATAATCAAATAGTGTTTAAAGATTTAGTTAAGGGAACAATGAAGTTACCAGATAATGATTTAGATCAAGTACTAATTAAATCGGATGGTATTCCACCTTATGCTTTCGCCCATGTTTGTGATGATCATTTTATGAGAGTTACAATTGTTACAAGAGATGATTCTTATATTTCTTCTGTTCCTTACCATTTAGAATTATGGAAAGCTTGTGGATTTGAACCACCAAAATTTGCTCATCTTTTTCCATTAAATATTAAAGATGGAGATTCAGTAAGAAAGATTAGTAAAAGAAAAGATCCAGAAGCAGCCGCAATATACTATCATGAAAAAGGAGTTCCTGTAGAAGCAATTAAATTATATTTTGCCACTTTAATGAATTCTAATTTTGATAGTTGGTATTTGCAAAATCCAACTAAATCTTATAGAGATTTTGAATTCTCATTTAGTAAGATGAGTAAAAATGGCGCATTATTTGATTTAGATAAAATAATAAATATTTCTAAAAATTATATTTCAAAATTATCTGCAACAGAAGTATATGATAATTTATTGCAATGGGCTTTAGAGTTTGATAAACAATTTGCTGAACTAATAACTAAATATAAACAATATACTATTGATATTTTAAATATAGAAAGAGAACAAAAGAAACCTAGAAAAGATTTTAGTTGTTATTCTGAAATAAAATCATATATATGGTATATGTATAATGAATTGTTTGATAATTTTGAATATGAATGGCAAAATATCAAAGATATAGATGAGATTAAAATTATTTTAACTGATTATATTAATAATTATTATGATATATCTGATGATAAAGATACTTGGTTTAATAAGATGAAAGAATTATCTACTAAGTATGGATATTGTTCAGATGTTAAAACATATAAAGAAAATTCTGATCACTATAAAGGAAGTATTATTGATATAAGCATGGTTATAAGAGTTGCATTAACCAGTAAATCAATGACTCCTGATTTATATGAAATAATGAAATTGTTAGGATTAGAAAATATAAAAAATAGAATAAATATATTATAAATTCTTTTATTAATTGTTAAAAACTCTAGGCGCAACTAAAAGTTGATAGTTTAAAATTAGTTTCAAATATATAATTTATTGTGAAAAGGAGGTACTCTAAATGAAATTTGGAGACAATTTAAAAAAAATAAGAAACTTAAAAAAATTATCACAGGAAGCTTTAGCTGAAAAAGTAAATGTATCTAGACAATCTGTAAGTAAATGGGAAACTGGAGACGCTTATCCAACAATGAATAACTTATTAGAATTATGTAAAATTTTTCATTGTAAAATCAATGATTTAGTAAATGATAGCATCATTGATATTGATTCACTTGGAGATGAAGTTAAAACTAAAGTTGTAAGTTTAAAAAAAGAAGAACAAAAGAAAATGAAATTTTTAAGCAAGATTATTTCTATAATATCTAAAATAGGAAGAATTAGTTGCTATATCGCTATTCCTTTTATTTGCTTAATTTTAATTGTTTCACCTTATTTAATTAATAAAGTGGTAATAAAAGATAATAATTTAACTTTAGATTTGAAAGATAATAATATCAATCTTTCAGAAGAAAATGATAAAGTAGTCTTAAAAGCCGGAGGATTTATTTTAGCAGATGCTGATAAAGAATATTTAAATACCAAAGTAATCTCTATATTTGAAACTAATAGTAAAGAAAAAATAATTGGTTATGTTGAAACTGGATTTGCTACTTTGTTAGTAGTAATTATTTTGACAGCTAAAATATTCAAACATTTAGAAACTTTATTCGATAACATCAATAAAGGAGAAACACCATTTACTTTAGAAAATGTAATTTTAATAAAGAAAATAGCTTGGAAAATGATTATAATTATCATAATGAATAATGTTAGTGGTGGTGTGTTTGAATTGCTACTAAGTTCTGATTTAAATGTAGAGTTTGAAACTTATGATTTAGTAGAAATATTATTCTTATTTAGTTTATCGTATATATTTGAATATGGAAGATTATTAGGACTTGAAACTAAAGGCCAAATGTATGGTGATAGAAATGAATAAAAAAGAATTTTTAAATGAACTTTCTCATAAAACTAATTTAACAGAAAGTGAAGCAATATTGGTTAATGATATATTAGAGAAAAACTTTTTTATAAGTAAAAAGAATAAAGATAAAATAATAAGTGAATTAGTAATTAAATTAGACATAAGTTTAGATAAAGCATCAGAAATATATGATATTTCAAAAAATATCATTAGTAATGAAATAGTAGATAAATTAAAGCATCCTTTTAAAAATCAATGTTAGAATTTAAAAATAAAATAGGCATATCTGTTTTTAGATTTGCCTATTTTATGGTATAATGTGCAATAAAATAAACACTAATTTAGTAAACTCAACTTCTAGTTCGTGTTAGTTTTTCATGATTTAGTATATAGTTAATTCATGAAAGGAGAAAACTATATGGATCAAATTAAAATAGGTAAATTTATAAGTTTAAAAAGGAAAGAAAAAAATATAACACAAAGTGAATTATCAGAAATGCTTGGTATTACAGATAGAGCAATATCTAAATGGGAAAATGGTATTTGCCTACCTGATGCAAGTAATATGCCTGATTTGTGTAAGATACTTGATATTACTATAAATGATCTATTTAGTGGTGAAGTTGTAGATATGAAGGATAACGAGAAAAAACTTGAAGAGAATTTACTCGAAATGACCAAAATCAAAGAACAAAGAGATAAAGAACTATTAGCGCTAGAGGTATTTATTGGTGTATTTGTAACTATTATTATGATTGCTTGTATTTTTATAGCAACATTTATTAATATGCCAGACTGGTTAAGAGTAATATTAATTATTATAGGAATTATACCGTTTGCTATTGGTATTAGTTATGCAATAAGAATTGAACAAATTGCAGGATATTATGAGTGTGGTAATTGTCATTACAAATATGTACCAACTTATAAAAGCGTACTTTTTGCAACACATATTAATAGAACAAGAAAGATGAAATGTCCTAAATGTAACAAGAAAAATTGGCATAAAAAAGTTGTGTCTAAATAATAAAGTTACAATTTATATTGTAGTTATTAAATCTTTAAAATAAACATAAAAATAACAAAGTTATATTAGTTTATGTATGTGCTTTGGTGTTGGAGTAGGATTATTTTGTGTACATACTGTAAAAAAAATAATAATTAAAAGATTTGTATTTAGTATTTTACTAGTAAAATATATTTGTTTTTTTATAAAAGAGACACAAAGTAATAAATAAATCATACTATAAAATATGTTTAAGTTTGATAAATAACTTATTTAAAAATCGATTATTTCTTTTACTGAAAAAAATATAAATATTGTTAAAAAAAAATTTTTAAAATAATAGCGATAAAACCTTTTAATATAACGGTAAAATGGAAATATCATAATTTGCATTTTTTTTAAAATGTGCTATAATATTCTAACAAATGGGGGATGTATATGAATAAGAAGGGTATTATTGGTATTGTTATATTATTTATTGTTGGTATATTTGTTGGTTTTAGAATAAGTAATAAAGGTGTAACACAACAATTAGTTACTGAAAATAATGAAATAAAAGCAGAGGCACAAGATTTTGTTGTTGATATTGTTTTAAAAGATAGTATTGATGTTGAAGTTAATACTAAACTACCAGAAATTTATGAGTATTTTGATGATTATGTTGAGTTTGATTATGATGTTAGATATTATGAAAACGAAAAAGAAGTAACAGGTGAATATGTTATTTCAAATATAGGAACATATAAAGTAGAAATAAGATTAAATACTCTTAAATATAATACAAAATTAAATGTAAAAGATACAGTCAACCCAGAATTAAAATTAAGTGATTTAACTATTACAGTTGGAGATAAATATAATGAAAAATCATTTGTTAAAAGCTGTACTGATAATAGTAAAAAAGATTGTAATTTATCATTTGCAAGTGATGAAATGTCAAAATATAATAAAGCAGGTAATTATAATATAAGTATAATAGCTAGTGATTCATCAAATAATAAAATTACTCAAACTGCAAAATTAGTTATAAAAGATAAAACTACACCAGTTAAAAATAGTGTTAAATCTGCTAAAACATCAACTTCTAAAACTTCAAAATCTACAGTAGATAAAACAAGTGACAAAAGTAAATATAAAACTACTAGTGATTTAAAAGATCAAGCATCAAAGTTGGTTTCAAAAAATAAAGCAGAAGCAAATGAAGTATTAAAATATACTAATACTTATAGAGAACAAGCCGGTGTTTCAAAATTAGTTTTAGATGATAAGTTATCTTTAGTTGCAAATATAAGAGCAATTGAGATAGCACTTTATGATAAATTTGCTCATGTTAGACCAAATGGAACAAGTTTTTCAACTGTATTATCAGAATCTAATATTAAAGTTAAAATTGTTGGTGAAAACCTTGCTGAAGGTCAGATTAATCCAAAAGAAGCATGTTCTGATTGGAAAGATTCTCAAGGACATTATGAAAATATGGTAAGACCTCAATTTAACAAATTAGGTGTTGGTATATATACTTATAATGGTATAACTTATTGGGTACAAATATTTAGTGATTAAATGAACAAAAAATTTTGTTCATTTTTTCTTTATTTAAAATAATTATTAACATTATGTATTTTATTATTTAAACTGTAAAAAATATAAATAAGTAAAACTTGGAAGGATGGAATAATAATGCTTAAGATTAGTATATTTATTTTTATATTTATTATTTTATTATTAATATTTTTTACTATTTTTTATAAACCTTTTGGTGGATACCCTAAAAAGAAAGATAAACTTAATTATTTAAAAAGAGATAAAAATTATGATGGAAAAAAATTTCAAAATAAGTATTATGTTAATCCAAATAAAAATTCAGAAAAATACGTTAGAGCTATATCTAAAAAGGGAGCAAAACCAAGTGGTGTTATACCTACAAAAAAAGCAAGATTTAATATAAATTTTAAAGGTGATGAATTTAGTGTAACTTGGTTAGGGCATTCTTCTAACTTGATTCAGATATGTAATATGAATATATTATTTGATCCAGTATTTAGTAATAGAGCATCACCTTTTAAATTTATAGGAAGTAAACGATATGTAGAAGTACCAATTGAATATGATAAACTTCCTATTATAGATATATTAGCAATAACACATGATCATTATGACCATTTAGATTATGATACAATATTAAAAATAGATAGTAAGGTAAAAAAATATATTGTTCCTCTAGGAGTAGAATGTCATTTAATTAAATTTGGAATAAGTGACTCTAAAATAATTAATATGGCATGGTGGGAAGAAGTAAATTTTGATTCATTAAAAATAATATGTACTCCAGCAGTTCATCATTCTGGTAGAAAGATATTTGATAAAGATAAATTTTTATGTTGTAGTTGGTTAATAAAAAATGAATATAATACGATATTTGAAAGTGGGGATACTGGATATTCAAATCATTTTACTGAAATATATGAAAAATATGGAAAAATAGATTTAGCTATAATGGAATGTGGACAATATAGTTTATCAACAAAAAATATTCATATGTTGCCACAAGAATGTTATGATGCAGCAAAAGATTTGCATACTAATAATTTAATTCCAATTCATTGGGCAACTTTTGCGCTTTCTAATGATGCATGGGATGATTGTATAGAAAGATTATTATTGGTTAATAAAAATAACGATATAAATATTATTACACCATTAATAGGAGAAACTATTAATAGTAATTATTTAAATAAACATAAAGATAAATGGTGGAGGAATATTAAATAGTAATATTTCTTTTTTGTAGATATTATATACATATAATTTTGTAAAAAAAAGTTTAGTCTTTTTTTTTGTTTTAATTGATTGTATAATTATTATATATGGTATTGTTAATACTTATACAAAAATAGGTTATTTTTACTTAATTTATTTATATAAAAAAGGGTGTGGTTATATGGCGTCTACAGTAATACATTTAGCAATAGCAAATGAAGTAAATAAAAAATTAAATAGAGACAATAGAAAGTTATTATTAGGCTCTATAGCACCAGATATATCAAAATTAATTGGTGAAGAAAAAAAGAAAAGCCATTTTTTATCAGGTGTAGGTATTGATACACCAAATTTAGATTGGTTCTTAATAAGGTATAAACAGTATTTAAATGATGATTTTGTAATGGGATATTATATACATTTATATACTGATTATTTATGGTATAAATATTTTATTTCTGATATCATTTTTAATGATTACATAATAAAGTTAGATGGAACAAAGGTAAAATGTACAAAATATATGATTAGTAAATATATATATAATGATTATACTAATTTAAATATACAACTTATAAATGATTATAATCTTGATTTAAAAATATTTTATGAAGAATTACCAAAGATAGATAATATTATTAAAGAAATACCTTTAGATAAGCTTTATATATTAGTCGAACAAGCAGGAGTTATTATAGAAAATTCAAAAAAAACAAAAGAATATATAATAAATATTGATAATATAAGGCAATTTATTAATAAATCAGTTGAACTTATTATTTCTAACATAAATGATTTGATGAATTGTGATTAATTGTATAAATATAATAAGAGGTGTATAATAAAAAAGTTAAGTAGGAAGGATTAATCAATATTTATTATTAATTGATTATGTGTGTATTATGGATACTATCAGGGATGAATTTGGTGCAGTAGATTTAGATTTGTTATACAAAGAAAATCAGATAAAAGTAATTAAACCTTTTTTAGGTTCACATGCTATAATTGAGTATCAAAACAATATATATTATTTAAAATATGTTAAATATTTATATACATTGTATAATGAGATGTTAGCTGAATTTTTAGCTAAAGATTATGGTGTAAATGTTACTTATAATGATATATTTACTTTTGATGGAAATTATGGAATGATGAGTAAAGAAATAAAGAATAATAATGATTTATATATACCTATGACAGATATAATTGAAGACCATCAAAATAATTTAGAAGATATTTGGTATGTATTATGTAAAAAGTATAATGATCAAAATATTGTAAGACAATTGATGGATAAAATAGTTAATTTATTTATATTTGATGCTCTATTATCAAATTCAGATAGGCATGTTGGAAATTATGGATTAATTAAAAATGATAAAAAAATATCTTTAGCACCAATATTTGATAATGAATGTATATTAAGCTCTCTTGAAGGATACTATTCTTTAGGGATAGATTCAAGTGATTATGAAAATGATCAAGGAATACATTTTTTATCTAAATTTTTAGAAATTAGTGATAGTAGATATATAGAATTAATTGAATCAAAATTATGGATTATATCTAGTGAAAATATATTAGGTACAATAGAAAAAATAGAAAAAAGAATAGGAAGTAGTATGCAACAAAATATAAAAAATGAAATAATATATAAATTTGACTCACATAGACAAGTAATAAATAATATTTTAAATAAATATAAGAAGGTAAAAAAATATGAGTATAAAATATAATTCTATATTAATACTTACTTATTTTTTTATTTCTTTTTTAGCACTTCTTTTAAATTATATATCTAGAGGTAAAACTAATGATTTATTTTTTTCTAGTTATAGAAGTTCTTTAATTAATCCACTTACTTATGTAAGATTAGTTACTCATTCTATAGGACATAATGATTGGAATCATTTTGTAAATAATTTTTTATATATATTATTAATTGGTCCTATGATTGAAGAAAAATATGGTACAATAAATTTGCTTAAAATGATGTTATTAACATCACTTATTATAGGTATATTTAATTTTATATTTAGTAAAAAAGGAATATTAGGTGCTAGTGGAATAGTATATATGTTAATTACTTTATCATCTGCTGTAAACTTAGAATCTGGAAAAATTCCATTAACACTTATATTAGTATGCTTATTTTACGTTATTAATGAAATAGTAAATGTTATATTAAAAAAGGATAATGTATCTCATATATCACATTTTATTGGCGCATTATGTGGAATTATATTTGTATTTTATCCTGTATAGGAGGTTTATATGTTATATAATGTATGTCTATATATTTTACTTTTTTTTATATATTCTTTTTTAGGTTGGGTTTTAGAAGTTATAGACCAATTATTTGAAACTAAAAAATTAGTTAATAGAGGATTTTTAGTAGGACCAATATGTCCAATATATGGATATGGATGTTTATTAATTATATTTTTATTAACTAGATATATGGATAATTTTTTCATTTTATTTTTTATGGCTATATTAATGTGTTCTTTACTTGAATATTTTACAAGTTATTTTATGGAAAAAATATTTAATGCTAGATGGTGGGATTACTCTAATAAAAAGTTCAATATAAATGGAAGAATTTGTTTAGAAACTATGATTCCATTTGGTATTTTAGGTTCTATAATTCTTTATATTGTAAATCCATTTTTAATAAGTAAATTAACTATTATTCCAAAAAATATAATACTAATTATTAGTATTATATTAGTTGTAGTGTATATTATAGATAATGTTATTTCTTTTAATATTATTTTTAAGTTTAGAAATACTATGAAGTTAATAGAATGTGATGGAACAATTGAAATTACTAAGAAAGTAAAAGAAGTTTTATTTGAAAAAAATTGGTTTTTTAGAAGACTTATTAAAGCATTTCCAAATATAAGAAATCACAAAGAAATATTATTAGATATACAAAGAAAAATAGATAAAGAGCTAAAGAGTATTAATAATAAAATTAATACTACTATAAAAAAAGTTAGGAAATAATTAATTAGTGTTTTAATAAACAAGTAAATAAGTGCTTTTAAAAAAAAGTATTTTGTATTATAATTAATACTAGAGGTGGCTATATGTATTGTAGGAAATGTGGAACAAAATTATCAGATGATTCTGTTTTTTGTGAAAAATGTGGTACAAGAGTAGAAGAAGAAAAATTAGAATCATCTTTAAAAGAACCAACTCATGAAATAGATATAAAAGAAATGAAAGAAAAAAATATAGATAAACAGCTTAAGGAAAGATTAGATGAGGAACAAGATAAGGAATTAGCAGAAGATTTACAATTGTCTTTAGAAAAAAAAGAATTAGAAAAGGCAGTTTCTGATTTAGCACCAGATGATTTTGATATTATGATAACTAAAGGAAATAAATTTAAGATAGTAATTGTTATTGTAATTATCCTTATTATAGGTATTGCTTTTATTATTCTATTTAATAAAGATAAGAAGGAATTAAAAAAAGAAAAAACTATTGATTATCAAAGTATAATAAATGAATATGCTAAAAGTATAGAAGATGTTGCAAGCGATTATTTAATAGATCATGAATTGATAAATGATTATAGTGAGATTTCTAGCTTAGTTAAATATGATAAACATAAAGTAAGTTGTGAAAACATATCTATTAATATAGATGGAACAGTATATTTGTCAGAATGTAGTGTTGATGGTAAAGCGGTTGATGAAGTTTATGGCCGAAAAAAAAGTATATTAACTAAAGATCAAGAAGCATGTCATATAGATAATGATTCAGAAAATAATCAAATTAAATTTTATTCTGATGGTGAATTAGCTAGTATATATGAATGTGATTATCATAAGTGTGGTCAATATAAGACAGAGGATTTTGAATATAATTCTTGTCAAGATATGATTACAATAATAGAAGATGGTGAAGATAAATATTTATATAATTATCAGGCTGGACAAAAAATAACTGATCCTATAGAAGAAATTATACCTATAAAACAGGATGATAAATTAAGCGCATTTATTATTAAATTAAGTGATACAAAAAAATATGGAATTATTGATACTAGAGGTGTTACAAAAATAAAATTTGATTATGATGATTTAGCACTTATTAGCAATAATACTATATACGATAGAGGTATGAATATAGCAGAAGATAAAATAATTGCATCTAAAGATGGTAAATATGGAGTTATAAAATATTCTAATGAAGAACAGGTAATTGATTTTAAATATGATAATATATATTTAGCAGAAAATGGTTATTATGTTGTTAAGGAAGGTAAACTTTATTATTTAATTGATTCAAATGAAGAAAAAGTACTTGAAAATGGTTATGATATGATATTTGCTTTTAAAGATTTGTTAGTAATAAGTAATGAAGATAAACTTATAATTACAGATTATAAGGGTGAAAAAATAATAGAAGATGAAATAGATGTTTTAGTTGATTATAAAGAAGAAGCTGTAGAGGGAATATTTGGATATAATGCATATAGATTAGATAACAAGATTATCATTGAAGTTAATGATTCTAGTAGTACTGGATATAATACAATAAAATATACATATGACATTGAAAATAAAACCTTAACAAAGGAGAACTAATATGAAATGTAATATCTGTGGAAATAAAATAAAAGATGGCTCATTACAATGTAATGTATGTGGTGCTACTGTAACACAAAATGATTTGCAATATGTACATACTGTTCCAATACATCAACAGTATAATAACTATAATAATTTAAATGAAAATATACAGTATAATAATCAAGTACAACAACCATATAACGCACAATATAATCAGTCACCAATATATGCGCCTGTTGTAGATCCTAATAAAAAAAGTGGTATGGATATTGCAAGTATGATATTTGGAATATTTGAATTATATTATTTATTTTGTTTAATATCAATTATAAATACAGGTTTAAATGAATTTATTTCTGAAAATTTTGTTACTGCTGAACAACTTGAACTATTAGAAAATCCTACAGTCGCTGCATTATGCATGACATATCCATTGTTATTTTTTTCCATACCTGGATTAATACTAGGTATAGTTGGAAGAAAAAGGAAACAAAATGGAATGAATATTTTTGGAATAATAAGTAACGTAGTATCATTTATTATTGGTATAGGAATTACATATTATATAGCAAATAATATATAGAAATTCTAGTTATACTAGGATTTTTTCATTTACAAAATATTAATAACTTTGTATAATAATTATTACTAAAGAAGTGATTACGAATAAATAGAAAATTTAGGATACAATAAAAATATTTGAAAACAACAAAGTTTTAATTTAATAATTAAAGGAGAATATTTACAATGAAAGAAATATTATATAAAAAATATGATTTTATATCTTCATCACAAGAAGAAACAAAAAAAATAATTGATGATATTTACGATAGAATTCCTGTTGATAAACTATCATTAGATTCTTACATAGAAAATGAAATAAAGGAATATATAAAGAAATTACCTTTAAATGAACAAGTTAAAATTATTAATAGATATATGTCATGTAATTTATTACAAGTAGATAATTATTCGATTGCCAAATCAAATTCAAAAAAAATAACTGAATTTTTTTCTTCTAATGAGATAGTACCATTTCCAGAATTATGTGAAGAATTGCTAAATAAAAATATTAATTTGTTTAATACAATAGATATAATTGCAAATAAATATATAAACCAAATAAAAACAGGTAATTATGATTCTATATTCAATACAATATTAGCTCAATTTATAGAAATTTATTGCAGTATAAAAGGTATAGAAATAGAATATGAACAACAAGATAGCAGTTCATACACAGAAGATAGTACTAAGGCATTTTTAAAATCTTTACCTTCAAAAATATTATCTAAGCAAGAACAAATAGAATTAGCGAAACAAGTAAAAAAAGGTGACTTAAAAGCTAGAGATAAACTTGTTTTATATAATATGAGACTAGTAGTTAATGTTGCAAAAAAATATTGCTATCCAGGAAGTAAATTAGAATTAATGGATTTAGTTCAATCTGGTTCATTTGGATTATTAACGGCAATAGAAAAATTTGATCCAGATAAAGGTTATAGTTTTACAACTTATTCTATTTGGTGGATAAGAAGTTCTATTATGAAATATGTAAATAAAAATTCAAGAACAATGGGGGCATCATATAGTTTTAATCATTTATTGTATAAATATAAAAAAGTACGTGATGAATTAACTACAAAATATGATAGAGAACCTACTAAAGATGAAATTGCAAAGTGTATGAATATATCAATTAATAAAGTAGAAGAACTAATTGGATTTTCTATGGATGTAGTTAGTTTGAATAATTATGTTGGTGAAGATGAAGATAGCGAATTAATTGATATGTTAGCATCCGATGAATTAACACCAGAAGAAGTTTATGAACAAAGAGCACAGAAAGAATATGTAAGAAATTTATTGAATGTACTTGATGATAAACATAAAAAAGTTATTATTCTAAGATATGGATTAGATAATGGACAACCAAGAACACTAGAAGAAGTTGGAAGAATTATGAATCTAACAAGGGAAAGAGTAAGGCAAATAGAAGTATCTGCTATGCGTCAAATGAAAAATCCTAAAAAGAAGAAAAAAATACAACAAGATATAAGAGAGGTTCTTTCTAACTATTCTAGTTCACAAATTCAAAAGATGATTTATCAATTAACAGATGAAGAAAAAATGGTATTAGATATAAAACTAAATGTAAATTCCTATATATCTGCAAAAATTCAAAAATACTTTGACTTAAAAGTATTACCTAGAATTATTGAAATATTAGAAAATGTAAAGAAAGAAGAAGCAATACAAACTAAAGAATCAAAAACAGCAGTTTTAGTACATAATTCTGATATATCAGCAAACTTTTCATCACTATTTAGTAAACTAATAAGTGGAGACGATTTCGGTTTTAATGATTTAGATCAACAAATGTTACAAAGTTTAATATCTGATGATAAATTTAAGGGTGTATTAAAAGAATTATCACCTCAAGAATTTACAATTTTATCTTATAGGTTTGGATATTCAACAGGTAATATAGAAACATATAAAAATGTTTCAAAATTTACTGGAATAGCTAGTGAAGATTGTAAAGAAGTAATTTCAAAAATAATTACAATATATCTAAAATCTTTAAATGTAAAACAAAAGAAACTAAGAAATTAAATTATTAGTTTCTTTTTTTTGAATTATTATTTTTGTAACCTAAATTTTCTTTAATATTTTGACAAAATATGGTATACTGATTAAAGTAAGGGAAGAGTAATTAGGAGTAAGGAGATGATTAAGTGAAGCATAATAAAAAGTTTAATGTAATACTAGTTATATTTGCTATACTTTTAATTTATGTTACAACTGGTCCAATAAACAGATATATGAGAAGAGTGTTAACAAATGTATCAGATGCAGATTCTAATTCATCTTTAAAGGTTAGTTTTAAATACTTAGATTCAAATGGAAATAAGATTAATACTAATGATAAAATTTATGTGTTTATTTCTAGTCAAGAAAATGGACAGGGAAATAGAATTACACTAGAATTGAGTGCTAATGAAGAAGATAAGAAAGTAACAAAAATATATGATCAAAATGGAACTAATAAAGATCAAATATTATCTGGTGAGTACAATGTAATTATTGCTATACCTAACGGAGCACATAAAAATGATCAAATAAAGGAAAACACGAAATTCGAACAAAATAATTTTGATGTATACAAAAATGGAGATATATTTAATGGTTCGTATAAATTAGAATTTCAAGATAAAATTACTGTTAAATCAGGTGAAAGTACAAACTTAGACATAGTAGTAAAAAGTCTATCGGGAACTAAATACTCATCAGATGAAATTTTATCCTCCTTACATTTAGCAGGTAGATTTGGTATATTTGCTAGAACTTTAAAATTAAGTGCTGATATTGAGTCAACTATGGCTGTTGAATATTTAGAAAGAACAAATAACCAAACATTTGGATTAAGCGATAATAATTATAATAAATTAAAAGAAACAAAAGAAACACATAAAGTAGTTGTTGATGCCTCATATTTAAAAGAAACCGGAGAACCTGAAGCAGATAAAAAAATTGTTTTAAATTTAGTGAATGATAATAAAAAAATTCAGACAAATACTTGTGTAACAAATTCAGAAGGTAGTTGTAGTACAGTTTTTAATAATTTAAATAGTGGAACTTACAGTGTTTTTCAAGTTATTAATGGAGAAGAAATTAATACAGATAAAAATATAAAGCAAGAAGACGGTTCTACCGTATCAATAAATTTTTCGGGTTCATCTTTAAGTTTATCTGGAATTAATGATTCAAATTATAATTACAATTATATTAAAAATATTAATAATAATTCAAACGAAGTTAATCTAGAAAAAATAAGAGATCCTGGAATTTTAGTACTAGGAGAAAATGAGTTAGTACAAAAATATGTTAATCATCAAGAATTTAAAAATAAAAATGTTATCGTTGCTTTAGCAGGAACAAATGGATATGAAGAAATTAATTTTGATAATGAATTTGAAAATTTAAATAAATTAAGCGTTAATTTATCTAATGCAGTAGATAGTGGTACGATAAAAGTATACTATTTAACAAAAGAAAACATAAAAAATAAAAATATACATTTTAAAAGTGATGGACGAGAATATTTAGTAGTTAATATAGATTGTACAAATTCTGATAATATTGATTTTGAAGGAGAACATTATCTAGATGATGTTAAAATGGATAATGATTCATTCTTATATGATAAAAGCGGTAAAGTAATATTTAATTTTTATGAAGAAAAAGATGGAAAAAAAGTACCATATGATGGAAAAATTACTACTAAGTCAGCAACAGCAGGAATATTTCTTGCTCCATCGGCAAGTGTAGAAGGAGCAACAGGAAATCATTCGGGAACAATTATAGCCAAGGACTACGATCATAAAAGTGGTGAAGTGCATCAAAAAGTTTATCCAATGAGAGCAAAAGTAGTATTATTAAATAAAATAGTAAAAATTGAACAACCAACAGAGCCTGAAGAACCAAAGAAAACAAAAGTTGCAATACTTAAAGTTGATAATGATACAAATACTGTACAAGGAGCTAAAATGCAACTTCTAAATAATCAAAACGAAGTAATAGATGAATGGATAACAGATAAAAATATCCATGAAATAGATAACTTAGTACCTGGACAGAAATATATAGTAAGAGAAATAGAAGCACCAGAAAGATATCAGTTAACACCTGATTATATATTTACAGCTCAAGATACAGAAGAAGTACAACAAATTAATATAATTGACCCAAAAATAAAAATATCAAAATCTGATAATAACGGTAATTTATTACCAGGTGCAGTACTACAAATAGTAGATGAAGATAATAACGTAGTAGAAGAGTGGACAACAAATGGTACAAGTCATGTAGTAGAAAAAACATTAGAACGTGGAAAACAATATAAAATAAGAGAAAAAGATGCACCAACAGGTTATAAAATAGCTTTAGATCAAGTATTTAGTACGTTTAATGATAATCAGGATCATGAACTTGTAATGACAGATGAACCAATAAAAATAACTTTTAAGGTACTAAAAAAAGATAGTTTTGGAAACTTATTAGAAGGAGCAGAATTACAAATAATAGATGAAGATAATAATGTAGTAGAAGAATGGATTAGTGGAAACGAAGAATATACAGTTTTAAATAAACTAAAAATAGGAAATAAATACAAAATAAGAGAAAAGAGTGCACCAGAAGGATATAAGGTAGCAGATGATGTAGAATTTGAAGTTAAAGAAACAGAAGAAGTACAAGAAGTAGTAATATATAATAGTAAGATAGTTACAATAAAAGCCCCACTTATAAAAATATTAAAGAAGAATGTACAAAAAGAATTAATACCAGGAGCAAATATGCAGATACTAGATTCTGATATGAATGTAGTAGAACAATGGATAAGTGATGAAAAAGAACATATAGTACAAACAGAATTAAAAGTAGGAGCAAGATATATATTACATGAAGAAGAAGCCCCAGTTGAGTATGAAAAGTCAGAAGATATAGAATTTGTGGTAAGTGATAAATTAGAAGAACAAGAAGTAACAATGGTAGATAAGAGAATAAAAATAATAGGAGAACCAAAAGTAATAATAACAAAACAAGATGAAAACTATAATATATTACCAGGAGCAGAATTACAATTGTTAGATAGTGAAGGAAAAATAGTAGAAGAATGGACAAGTGGAAATAGTGAATATATAGTAGATGCAAAACTAGAAGTAGGAAAAGAATATACAATACGAGAAGTAATTGCTCCAAAAGGATATGAACAAGCAGAAGATATAACATTTAAAGTAGAAGATACAAAAGAAGAGCAAAGAATAGTAATGACAGATAAAAGAATAAGAAAAGTAGAAGGAATAGTAGAAACATTAGATGATATATCAAAATATTTAGCAATATTCTTTAGTGCAACTATTATATTATTAGGAAGCTTTTTGGTATTTATGAAAATAAATCACAGTAAATAAAAATATTTATTATATTAATTACAAAAAAATTTATACAATGGAGATGTAGTATGAAAGAAAAGAAAAATCATAGTAGACTTATATTAAGTATTGCTATTGTTATTGTATTAACAGTGGTATTCTCTATTGGTGAAATGCCAAAAGGAGTAAAAAGAGCAGTACAAAAAAATGAAAATAAGAATCAAATTACAGCAACATTTAGGTATCTTGATGATAAAGGAAATCCAGTACATAGTGAAAAAGTTGTTTACGTATTCCTTACATCAAAGAAAAATGATCATAGAAAAACTTTTAAACTACAAGCAAATTCAACTTCTAGGATAGTATTAGAGGCATATGATCAAAATGGTAGTAATAAACATCCATTGGAAGATGATGAATACGATGTTGTTGTTGCAACGCAAAAAACAGACCAAAACGTTCAAGTAACTGATTCAACTAAATTTGATCAAAATCAATTTACAGAAGTAAAAGATGGTCAAATAGTAAATGGATCGTATAAGTTAACAATTATTAAAAATGTAGATATGAGAAATAAAAATAATGGTTCTATAGAGATAATTGTAAGATCATTAGAAGGAAGAAAATATACAACGGAAGAAGTATTACCTAAATTAGATTTAGCTGATGGCTTTGGTGTATTTGCTAGAAACTTTTGGTTAAATGCAGACATTGAGTCAACAATTGCCGTTGAAAAAGCTCATACATTAGAATCATATTTTGGTTTAAGTCAAAACAACTATAATGGATTTTATGATTCTAGTGAAGTGCATAAAATAGTAGTTAGCAAAAAATATGTAAAATATGTAAATAATGTTGAAACTCCAGCATCTGGTGAAGAAGTAACGATTTTATTAAATAAATCAGATGACTCTACTAAACCTTTAAAAACACAAACATGCGTAACTGATGAAAAAGGAAGATGTAATGTTTCATTTGAGGATGTAAAAGCTGGATCTTATTCTATTTCTGAGAAAGTTAATGGAAATATTGTATCAAAAACAGGATCAGTTCAAGATGAAAATGGAAATAATGTAACTGTAACTATACCTGATGAAAATAATATTACTATATCAAAACAAAATGTAAATTATAATTATATTGGAGATGCAGATGATAATATTCAAGTTGAAAAATTTACATTAAGAGAACCTGGAACATTAGTAGTTGATTCACAAAATTTATATGATAAATTAAATAATAATGAAAAATTTAATGGTAGTGAAAATAAAATTAAGTTAGTAAAATCTGATACAAAAGATTATCCAAAAATTGATTTTAACAGTGAGTTTGATAGTTTAAATGACGTTAGTGTTAAACTTGTAAATGCTATAGATAGTGATGATATAAAAGTTTATTATCTAACTGCTGATCAAATTAAAGAAAAAAAGATAAATTTTAGTACAGATAAAAAAGAATATATTATAGTAAATGTAGATTGTACAGGTATTGATTCTAATACTAGAGTTGAAGTAGGTGGAGAAAACTTACGTGATGGAAAATCAGAAGTTGGTGAAACATTTGTATTTGAAGCTGGATCAAAAGTAATATATAATTTTTATCAAAAAGATGGTGATAATGTAAAACCATTTGAAGGTACTATTGAAACAAAATCATCAACAGCAGGTATACTACTTGCTCCAAGTGCTACTGTATATGGTGCTACTGGAAATCATTCAGGAACAATTATTGCTAAAGATTATCATCATACTACTGGTGAAGTACATCAACAATTTAGAGGATATACTGGAACATTATCAATATCTAACTCAATAACAGTAACTGAACAAGATGTTGATGTAAATAAAATAGATGCATTAAATAATCCAGTAAAAGGAGCAAAAATGCAACTTATAAATAGTGCTGGTAAAATAATTGAAGAATGGACAACAAACGGTACTAGTTATAAAATTAAAACGACATTGAAAAAGGGTCAAAAATATATAATTAGAGAAGCATATTCACCAGAAGGATACCAACCATCAAAAGACGTAGAATTTACATATAGTGGTAATATAGAAAATCATGATGTAATTGATACACAACTTATTGTAAACAAATATGATGAAAATCATAAATACTTATCAGGAGCAACACTACAAATAGTAGATGAAAATGGATATGTACTAGAAGAATGGGTATCAGATGGAACACAACATATAGTAAAAGAAAGTTTAAATCCAGGACAAAAGTATTTTTTACATGAAAAATATGCACCATTAGGATACAAGGAATCGAAAGATGTAGAGTTTGTATTAGATGCTAATAGAAAAAATCAAATAGTTGAAATGACAGATGAAAAATTAATTATTAATGTTTCTATTAAAAAAACTGATTGGAATGAAAAATTATTAGCAGGTGCACACTTACAAATATTTGATAGCAAAAAGTCAATAATAGAAGATTGGGTAAGTGATGGAACAGAACATAAAGTAAATGCAAACTTAACTGTAGGAGAAACATATATATTACATGAAGAAAGTGCTCCAGAAGGATATGAAATAACTAAAGATGTAGAATTTAAAATAGAAAATACAGAAAAGAAACAAGTAGTTAGAATGTTAGATAATAAAATTAGAGCAGAAGGACAACCATTTGCAAAAATATTAAAAACAGATATAGATGGAAAATTACTTCAAGGAGCAGAATTACAATTATTAGATAGTAATGGAAAAGTAATAGAAGAATGGACTAGTAATGATAAAGCTCATAATGTGGATGCAAAATTAGAAGCAGGAAAACAATATACATTACATGAGAAAAAAGCACCAACAGGATACCAAAAAGCAGGAGATGTAACATTTACAACAAGTTCAGACAAAGATTTAGAAATAACAATGATAGATGAAAGAATAAGAAGAGTAGAGGGTGTTGTAGAAACTGTAGATGAGATAGTAAAATATATGGGAATATTTACAATATCATTGGTATTATTACTTGGACTTTTTATTGGATTTACTCATTACAATAAAAAGAAATTATCACAATAGATAGTTTCTTTTTGACAATATTATTATTTAATGTTTAGAATATTATGTTGTAATTTATATATTATAAGTAGGTGATTAAATATGAAAAAGGTAGCTATAAAAAGATTTATATTTAGTGTTGTAGTTGTTATAGCATTAACGGTTGCTTTTTCAATTACAAAGATGACAAATGGAGTAAAAACTGCTGTACCTAAAACAGTAGGAAAAAACCAAATTACTGCAACATTTAGATATTTGGATGATAAGGGAAAACCTATTAATGGAAATAAGATAATATATGTTTTTCTTACATCCAAAACAAGTAATCATAGAAAGACTTTTAAACTACAAGCAAATTCAACTGAAAAAATCGTTCTAGATGCTTATGATCAAAATGGACAAGGAAAACATCCTTTAGAAGATGAAGAATTTGAAGTTATTGTTGCAACTCAAAAAAAGGATAAAGATGTCAAAGTAACAGATTCTACAAAATTTGAAGAAAATGAATTTGATAAAATTGAAAATGGTCAAATTGTAAACGGATCATATAGAATTGAAATAAAAAAAGATGTAGATATGAGAAATAAGAATAATGGCTCAATTGAAATAATTGTAAGATCATTAGAGGGTAGAAAATATACTATTGATGAAATATTACCCCCACTTGACCTTGCGTATAGTTTTGGAATATTCGCACGACAATTTTGGTTAGAAGCTGACGTAGAGGCAACAATTGCAGTAGAGAAAGCTAATAAATTGGAATCTGATTTTGGTTTAAGCGAACATAATTATGAAGGATTTTACGATTCTGCTGAAACTCATAAAATAGTCGTTGGGAAAAAATTTACAAAAAATGAGTCCGGATTAGCTAATGGTGAAGAAGTGACTATTGAACTTAATAAAAAAGATGGAACACAAAATCCAATTCAAACAAAAAAATGTGTGACAGATTCAAAAGGAAGATGTAGTGTAACATTTGATAAATTAGTTGCTGGATCTTATTTCGTTTCTGAAAAAATAAATGGTAAAGAAATTACCAAAAGTGAGATTGTACAAGATGAAAATGGTAATGATATTACTGTGACAATACCTGAAAAAAATGATATTACAATATCAAAGCAAAACGTAAATTATAATTACATAGGTGATGCAGATTCAAGTATTCCAACAGAAAAATTTAAATTGCGTGAACCAGGTACATTAGTTGTTGAGTCACAAACATTATATGATAAACTAAAGTCTGTTGATAAATTTAATGGGACTGAAGAGAAAATTAAATTAGTTAATTTAAATGAAAATGTATCAGAAAATTATCAAAAAATTGATTTTGAAAATGAGTTTGACAAATTAAATGATGTTAGTACTAGATTAGCGGGCGCTATAGATAGTGAAGATATAAAAATTTACTATTTAACAAGTGAACAAATAAAGAATAAAAATATAAATTTTAATACAGATAAAAAACAATATATTGTAGTAAATGTAGATTGTACTAATGTTAATTCAGATTCTAAAGTTGAAATAGGCGGAGAAAATTATCGAGATGGTGAATTAGAAGTAGGAAAGACCTTCGTATATGAAGAAGGGTCAAAGGTAATATATAATTTCTATGTAAGGAATGGAGATGTAATTAAACCTTTCAGTGGGACAATAGAAACTAAAGGTGCAACAGCAGGTATAATACTTGCACCAAGTGCGACGGTATATGGTGCTACTGGAAATCATTCAGGCACTGTAATAGCAAAAGAATACCACCATACTACAGGTGAGGTACATCAACAATTTAGAGGTATAACTGGTTCGTTATCCATTGCAAATAAAATAAATATAGAAGAAAAAGACGTTAATATAAACAAAATTGATGCGCTAAGCAAGCCGGTTGTTGGAGCAAAAATGCAACTTTTAAATGATAATGGTGATATACTTGAAGAATGGACAACTAATGGAACTACGCATAAGTTGACAACTAGTTTGAAAAAAGGAAAAAAATATACTATAAGAGAAGCATATGCACCAGATAATTATCAGCCATCAAAAGATTTTGAATTTATTTATGATGAAACTAAAGAACAAAATTATAACATTGTAGATACACAACTTATTGTAAATAAATATGATGAAAATCGTCAGTATTTATCAGGAGCAACACTACAAATAGTAGATGAGCATGGATACGTACTAGAAGAATGGATATCAGATGGAACACCACATATAGTAAAAGAAAGTTTAAATATAGGTCAAAAATATTTCTTACACGAAAAATATGCACCATTAGGATATAAAGAATCAGAAGATGTAGAATTTACTTTAAATGCTGATGGAAAAAATCAAACTGTAGAAATGGAAGATCAAAAATTAATTGTTAATATATCTGTTGAGAAAAAAGATTGGAATGACAAATTATTAGCTGGAGCACATTTACAAATATTAGATAGTAATAAAACTTTAGTTGAAGAATGGGTATCAGATGGTTCTTCATATAAAGTTCAAACTAAGTTAAATATTGGTGAAAAATATATATTACATGAGGTAAGTGCACCAGAAGGATATGAAGTGTCTCCAGATGTAGAATTTACAGTAGAAAATACTGAGGAAGAGCAAGTAATTAAAATTACAGATAACAAAATTAAGATAGCTGGAGAACCATTTGTAAAAATACTTAAAACAAACAAAGAAGGTAAGTTACTTGAAGGAGCACAATTACAGCTACTAGATAGTAATGGAAAAGTAATAGAAGAATGGACAAGTAATGATAAAGTACATAATGTAGATGCAAAACTAGAGGTAGGTAAGAAGTATACATTGCATGAAAAGAAAGCACCAGATGGATATCAGAAAGCAGGCGATGTAACATTTACGGCACGTGAAGGTGAACAAGAAATAAAAATGATAGATGAGAGAATAAGAAGAGTAGAGGGTATTGTTGAAACAGTAGATGAAATAACAAAATATTTAACATTATTTTCTGCATCACTAGTGTTATTACTTGGAGGATTTATTATATTTTCTCAATATAATAAAAAGAAATTATCTAAATAGGTAATTTCTTTTTTTACAATTATTTTGTTTTGTCGAATAATGTGGTATAATCTATATGTATAATAAAGGTGATAGAATATGAGGAAGGAAAGTATTAAAAGGATTATTTTTAGTATTGTAGTTGTTATAGCTTTAACAGTAGTATTTTCAACTACAAAAATGTCAAACGGAGTAAAAACAGCGGTACCTAAAACGGTTGGTGAAAATAAAATAACGGCAACTTTTAGGTATTTGGATGATAAGGGAAAACCAATTCATGATAATGAAATTATATATGTGTTTCTTACTTCAAAAGAAAATAATCATAGAGTTGCAATTAAATTACAGGCTAATCAATCAAAAGTAATAACTGAGGATGCATATGATCAAAATGGTGGTGGAAAACATTCTATAGAAGATCATGATTTTGATGTAGTTGTTGCTACTCAAAAAATGGATAAAGATGTTGAAATATCAGATTCTATGAAATTTGATGAAAACAATTTTAATCAGATAAACGATGGAGATATAGTTAATGGATCATATAAAATTTCGATTAAAACTGATGTTAATATGACAAATAAAAATGATGGTTCTATTGAAATAGTTGTAAGGTCGTTAGATGGAAGAAAATACACTACTGAAGAAATTTTACCACAATTAGACTTTGCATATAGTTTTGGAGTGTTTGCACGTGATTTTTGGTTAAAGGCTGATATTGAATCAACAATTGCAGTAGAGAATGCTCATCAATTAGAGTCAGATTTTGGTTTAAGTGAAAATAATTATAAAGGTTTTTACGAATCGGCTGAAACACATAAAATAGTTGTTCAAAAGAAATTCCTTAAATCAACTAATAATGGTACAGTTAATGGACCTGCAGTTGGTGAGAAAGTAAACATTGAACTTAATAAAACAGATGAAACGAAAACTCCATTTAAGACTAAATCTTGTATTACTGATTCAAAAGGAAACTGCAGTGTAACATTTGATGGTTTAAAAGCAGGTTCATATTCTGTATCTGAAAATATTAATGGACAATCTGTTAATGTAGATGGAACATTTAAAGACGAGCATGATAATGAAATAACTGTTACAATACCAAAAGAAAATGATATTAATATATCAAAACAAGTGGTTAATTTTAATTATATTGGTTCTTATAATGGTGACAATGGAAAAGAGATAACACCAAGTGATGTAAAACTTAGAAATCCAGGAACTTTAGTAGTTGATTCTGAAGATTTATATAATAAATTATATAATGATGAAAAATTTAATGGCAGTGAAAATAACATTAAGTTAATAAAAGCCGGAATGGTCGATACTGAGCAATCCGATACTCAAAGATATAATAAAATTGATTTTGAAAATGAATTTGAAAAATTAAATGATGTTAGCAAAATGTTAGTTGGAGCAATAGATAGTAAAGATTTAAAAATATATTATTTAACTGCTGAGCAGATAGCTAAAAAAAATATAAACTTTAGTACAGATGGACGAGAGTATATTGTTGTAAATGTAGATTGTACTAATGTTAATTCAGATTCTAAAGTTGAAATAGGCGGAGAAAACTTCCGTGATGGTGAAAAAGAGGTAGGAGAAACATTTGTATTTGAAAATGGGTCAAAAGTAATATATAATTTCTACAAAAAAGAAAATGATGAAGTAAAACCATTTGATGGAAAAATTGAAACGATGGCTGCAACAGCAGGTATAATACTTGCACCAAGTGCAAGTGTTACTGGTGCCACTGGAAATCATTCAGGCACAATAATTGCAAAAGAATATCATCATGAAAAAGGAGAGGTACATCAACAGTATAGAGGATATACAGGAACTATATCTATAGCTAATGCAGTTAAAATGGAAGAAAAAGACGTTAATGTTAATAAAATAGATGCTTTAAAAAATCCTGTAAAAGGCGCAAAAATGCAACTTTTAAATGAAAATGAAGAAATACTTGAAGAATGGACAACTAATGGTTTAACATATAAACTTAAGACTAACTTAAAAAAGGGAAAAAAATATATAATAAGAGAAGCATATTCACCAGATAATTATCAACCATCAAAAGATGTAGTTTTTACATATGATGATACACAAACAAATGATTATGACATAATAGATACACAACTTATTGTAAATAAATATGATGAAAATCATAATTATCTTGTTGGTGCAACATTACAGATAGTAGATGAACATGGATATGTATTAGAAGAGTGGATATCAGATGGCAAATCACATGTTGTAAAAGAGGGATTAAATCCAGGACAAACATATTACCTAAGAGAAAAAGAATCTCCAGTAGGATATAAAAAAGCAGATGATGTAAAATTTGTATTAGAAGCAAATAATAAAAATCAAATAGTAGAAATGGAAGATCAAAAAATAGTTCTTGGTATATTTGTTGAAAAAATAGATTGGAATGACAAATTATTAGCTGGTGCTCGTTTACAAATATTAGACTCTAATCGTACTGTATTAGAAGATTGGATAAGTGATGGTACCGTACATAGAGTACAAGCTAAATTAGAAATTGGTAAAAAATATACATTACATGAAGTAAGTGCACCAGAAGGATATGAAATATCTGATGATGTAAAATTTATAGTAGAAAATACAGAAGAAAATCAAATTATTAAAATGTTAGATAACAAAATAATAGTAAAAGGGGAGCCATTTGTAAAAATACTTAAAACAAACAAAGAAGGTAAGTTACTTGAAGGAGCACAATTACAGCTACTAGATAGTAATGGAAAAGTAATAGAAGAATGGACAAGTAATGATAAAGTACATAATGTAGATGCAAAACTAGAGGTAGGTAAGAAGTATACATTGCATGAAAAGAAAGCACCAGCTGGATATCAGAAAGCAAGCGATGTAACATTTACAGCACGTGAAGATGAACAAGAAATAAAAATGGTAGATGAGAGAATAAGAAGAGTAGAAGGTATTGTTGAAACAGTAGATGAAATAACAAAATATTTAACATTATTTTCTGCATCACTAGTATTATTACTTGGAGGATTTATTGTATTTTCTCAATATAATAAAAAGAAATTATCGAAATAATTAATAAGATTAAAAGTAAACAGAAAAAATGTTTACTTTTTTTCTATTTTAAATATATAAATTATAAGATAATAAAACTTAATACTCAAAGATTAATCTTTCAGATTGTTATAAACGAAAATTAACTTTTTTTTTAATAAATTACTAAAATTGATTGTTTAAATATTAGTTTTATGTTAAAATGATAATGTCATTTGCTAATGCACTATTTATGGCCTGTTGGTGAAGTGGTTTAACACATCGCCCTCTCAAGGCGACATTCACGGGTCCGAATCCCGTACAGGCTACCAAAGTGAATATCAACTCCATTTTATAGTGGAGTTTTAATTTAGGTTAATATAGTAAGATAATGTACTTTGTATACTATTATCTTATTTTTTTTGATATAATTAAGTAGGTGGTAATATGGACTTTAAAGAGTTAAGATTAAAATATCCAAAATTTATTTATGAAAAATATGAGATAGATGAAGCTGATACAAATTATTTATTTAAATTTTATTTTAGTATTCCTGGATTAACTGAATTTAATCCTACTATAGGAATAAAAAAAGATATAATCAGAAAAGATATTGATAATAGTTTGTTAAATTATATTGTTTTCCATATTGGATTAATAGAATTAATTAGTTATTTTAAATGTACATGTAGTCCTAATGTAGAAATTAAAGCAGGGTATATAGATGATGAACAAATCGCTTGGTTTAAAAAATTATATTATTATGGACTAGGTGAGTTCATGTATGTAAATAATATTGATTGTAGTATAGATGAATTTATGAATATTACTTGTACTCATTCAAAAGAGTTTGTTAAAAAAACAGATTATGTAGGTAAAGGTAATTTAGTAGCAATTGGTGGTGGAAAAGACTCTTGTGTATCTTTAAATATTTTGAAGGGTCTTGATAATACTTGCTTTATGATTTATTCTAAGCAAGTATCAATAGATTGTACTAAAGTAGCAGGATATGATACATATATTGGGATTAATAGAACCATTGATAAAAACTTGTTAGAACTAAATAAACAAGGATATTTAAATGGACATACACCATTTAGTTCTTTGGTAGCATTTATATCATATTTAACTGCTTACTTAACTGGTAAAAAATATATTGTATTATCTAATGAAGCAAGTGCTAATGAGCCTACTGTAATAGGTACTAAGATTAATCATCAATATTCAAAGACTTATGAATTTGAAAAAGATTTTAATGATTATACGAAAAAATATTTTAATATAGATATTAAATATTTTAGTTTACTTAGATGTTTATCTGAATTTCAAATAGGTATGTTGTTTTCACAATATAAAGAATATCATCAAATATTTAAAAGTTGTAATGTAGGAAGTAAGAGTACTCCTTGGAAATGGTGTTGTAATTGTCCTAAATGTTTATTTGTATATATAATATTAAGTCCATTTTTATCAGATAAAGAGTTAATTGATATATTTGGTGAGAACTTATATGAAAATCGAAATTTATTAGATACATTTATAGAATTACTCGGATATTCTAAAACAAAACCATTTGAATGTGTTGGATCATATAGTGAAGTTAGATATGCCGTAAGTTTGGTTATAAATAAAAATAGTAATAAAAATTTACCTTATTTGTTAAATTACTATAAAGAGAATTATCCTTTAGAATTAAGTTTTGATTATAAAAGGTACTATAATAATGAGCATAATATACCAAAGGAATTTGAAGAATTAGTAAAAAATGAATTAGATAGAGTAAATGAGGTAGTTAGTCGTGATTGAAAATATAATAAATGAATTAAAAGATAAAAATATAGCTATATTAGGCTTTGGTATTGAAGGTGTATCTACATATAAATTTATTAGAAAATATTTAGATATACATTTAACAATAATAGATAAAGTTGATACGAGTGAGAAATTATCTGATGATAAAAATGTTACCATAATACATGGTGATGATTATTTATCTAATTTGGAAAAATATGATTTAGTTATTAAAAGTCCAGGTGTAATTACAAAAGATATTGATGTGTCTAATGTTAAATTTACCTCTCAACTTGAATTTTTACTTAAGTATAATAAACAAAACGTTATTGGAATAACTGCTACTAAAGGAAAAAGTACTACTTGTACTTTGTTGTATGAGGTAATAAAAAATAGTGGTAAGGATGTGTTGTTACTTGGTAATATTGGAACTCCTATATTAGATGAAATAGATAATATAAAAGAAGATACATTGTTGGTTGTTGAAATGGCTGCTTTACAATTAGAATTTGTTGACTTTTCACCACATATAGCAGCAATTATTAATTTATATGAAGATCATCTAGATCATAGTGGCACATTAAAACATTATCATGAGAATAAATTAAATATATTTAAATTTCAAGGTGAGAATGATTATTCAATATATTGTAAAGATATAGAACCTTTAAATAGTTATATTACAGATAAATATAAAGGAATAAAATATGGTGTTACTTTTAATAACGATGAGTCATTAAATACATGTAGTTTGATAAATGATACAGTTGTATTAAATGGTGAAAAATTATATAACACTTTAGATGAAAGATTTTTACTTGGAAGTCATAATGTTCGAAATATTATGATAGTACTTACTATAGCTAAAATATTAGATTTAGATATTAATGTAGCTATAAATACTATTAATAATTTTAAGGGATTAGAACATAGATTAGAGTATGTTGGAAAGTATGATGGTATAATTTATTATAATGATTCAATTGCTACTATTCCAAATGCTACTATTAATGCTATAGAGTCAATAAAAAATATTGATACCCTAATTTTTGGTGGTATGGATAGAGGAATAGAATATGATGAATTTGTAAATTATCTTAATACAGGAAAAGTTAGAAATTTAATATGTATGCCTACTACTGGTTATAAAATAGCAGATGCAATAACTAATAACAATATTAATGTATATAAAGTTGAATTGTTATCTGATGCAGTGGATTTAGCAAAGAAAATTACAATGAAAGATAAGGTGTGTTTATTATCACCTGCAGCTTCTAGTTATGAATATTTTAAAAATTTTAAGGAAAAAGGAAATACTTTTAAAAAATTAGTAAAAGGGGATTAAAGCATTTACAATCAAAATTTGATATGTTACAATATAATTGTATTTATAGGAGAGTGAGGTGCTTCTCGTGAATGGGGAAAATAAATCATTAAGTTTTCAAGATGAGGAAGTTGCACAAATTATCCAAGAGGTTTCTTTGGCTTTGGAGGAAAAAGGATATAACCCTATAAATCAAATTGTAGGATATTTGATGAGTGGAGATCCTGGGTATATATCTAGTTTCAAAGATGCACGAAAAAAAATAACAAGGTATGAAAGGACAAAAATTCTTAATGTAATTTTAAGAGAATTTTTAAAGAAATGAGATATTTAGGTTTAGATCTTGGCACTAGAACACTAGGTATATCAATAAGCGATATAACACATACAATAGCATCTGCATATAAAACAATAAGATTTGATGATAGTGATTATGATTCGTTAATGGATGAATTAGAAAATATAATACTTGAATATAAAATCGAGAAAATAATTTTAGGATTTCCCAAAAATATGAATAATACTATTGGAGATAGAGCACTAACTACTTTAGAATTTAAAGAAAAGTTAGAAAATAGATTTAATATTTGTGTTATCATGCAAGATGAGAGATTATCAACTGTTGAAGCTACTAATTATATGTTAGAAGCTGATATGTCTAGAAAAAAGAGAAAGAAAAAGGTTGATGCACTTGCTGCAAATATTATACTTCAAACATATTTAGATAAAGAGAAAGGAAGATGAAATATGGAAGAAAGTCAAAAATTTATAGTAATGACAGATGAGGGAAAAGAAGTTGAATGTGAGGTTTTATTTACTTTTGATTCAGATGAAACAAAGAAACATTATATAGTATATACAGATAATACTACAGATGAAGCTGGAAATACAAAAGTTTATGCTTCAACATATAATCCTGATAATTCAGATAAATTGGAACCAATTGAAACAGAAAAAGAATGGAAAATTATTGAAACAATTTTAGATGAATTACAAAACCAATTAAATGAAAATGAGGAAGGAAAAGGAGAGTAACAAACTCTTTTTTAGCTGTATGAAGAAGGTATTTTTAGTATTGGGAATATTATTGGTATGTGTACTTATTACTGTAGTTGGTGGTTTGCTTTATTATAAATCACAAATAGGACCTGTAAGTAATAGTGATGAAAAAATAACATTTATTGTTGAGCAAGGTGATAATTACTATACAATAGGTAAGTCTTTAAAAGAAAAAGGTTTAATTAAATCAGAAGATATATATAAAATATATTTAAAACTTAATAATCCAAAAGAAGAACTTAAAGTAGGTGAATATTACTTAAGCCCTAATATGGATATAAAAACTATAATAAAGACCTTAAGTGGAAAAGCAATATCACATGATATAGTAATTACATTTAAAGAAGGAAAAAATATGCGTAGTATTGCTACTACTATAGCGCAAAATACAAATAATACAGAAGAGGATGTTTATAATCTATTAAAAGACCAACAATACTTAAAAAGTTTAATAGATGAATATTGGTTTATAGATAATAGTATATTAAATTCTAATATATATTACTCATTAGAAGGTTATTTATATCCAAACACATACAATTTTAAAGATAAAGATGTAACAGTAAAAGAGATTTTTAAAACAATGTTGGATGAAACAGCAAAACAAATAGAACCTTACAAAGATTCTATTATTAAAAGTAAATATAGTTTTCATCAACTACTAACTATGGCTAGTATTTTAGAATTAGAAGCAAATGTTGATGATAGAAAGAATGTAGCCGGTGTTTTTTATAATAGATTAAATTCTAACATGGCACTTGGTAGTGATGTTACTACATATTATGCTGCTAAAGTAGATATGTCAGAACGTGATTTGTATATGGAAGAATTAAATGCTGTAAATGCATATAATACTAGAGGTACAGGATTAATTGGAAAATTACCAGTAGGACCTATATGTAATCCATCTATTACTTCCATACAAGCTTCACTTAATCCAACAGTTTCTGATTATTATTTCTTTTTAACTGATAAAAATGGTAAAGTATATTATACTAAAACTAACTTGGAACATGAACAGAAAAAACAAGAGTTGATTAATAAAGGATTATGGTACGAATATTAAATATAAAAAATTATGCTAAAGAAAATAATATACCTATAATGCAAGATGAGGGTATAGAGTTTATGTGTAATTATATAAAAGATAATAAAATAAAAAAAATATTAGAAATAGGAAGTGCTATTGGATATTCTGCAATTAAATTTGCAAGTATTAATAGTAATATTTTTGTAACAACCATAGAACGTGATGATGAAAGATATAATCAAGCTGTTAAAAATATAAGTGAGGTTAAATTAGAGAATCAAATAAAAATAATTCATGGTGATGCACTTAAAGTAGATATAAAAGAAAAATATGATTTAATTTTTATAGATGCAGCCAAAAGCCAATATATTAAATTTTTTGAAAAGTATAAAAAAAATTTATGTGATAATGGTGTTATTATAAGCGATAATTTATCTTTTCATGGCATGGTTGAAAATCCCAGTTTAACTAATAATAGAAATACTAGACAGTTAGTTGGTAAAATTAGAAAGTATATAGAATTTTTAAAAACTAATGAAGAATTTGATACTATTTTCTATAAAGTTGGAGATGGAGTTTCAGTAAGTAAAAGGATAAATATGCATGATTAAAAGAATAGTTATATAATAGCTATTTTTTTTCATATATTAGAAAAAAAATTTGATAGTATTTCTTTAATTTTGAAAATGTTTATAAAAAAACTATTATAATTGAAACTATGAAAAATCTTTTCTTTCATAAAAATCAGAAGAATAAATCATAATATTCCTAATTGATTATAAAATCAAAATTAATTTCACTTTTAATTTGACAAAATTATTAAAAAGCATTAATATACATACTCGAGGTGTTGCTATGAAAAGGGGTATTAGATTATTAATAATAATTTCACTAATTATGACATCTTTTATCTGTACCAAAAATGTATATGCACTTGATAATTTTTGCGGTATAGAACTAGCTGATAAAGTAATAGTAAATATTAACTTTGAAGTTAATGGTGGGGATGAGATAAATAGTTTGAATTACTGTATGGATTGTGGTATTTCAAAGTTTAAACTTCCTGAACCTAAAAGAAGAGGTTACATATTTGAAGGATGGTATGCAGATAGAAATTTTAAGATTAGAATTAGTGATACATTTAATAAAGAAACTGATGCTAAAAAATTATTAATAGTGCCAGATAGTATAGGATGCGATGTTAATAAAGTTCATACTACTTTATATGCTAAATGGTCTAGTGATAATTCGTGTGAAACTCAAACTGGAAATATTACGGTTAATTTTGAAACTAATGGTGCAGATAAAATAGATCCAATTTATATATGTGAAAGTTGTGATTCTAAAAAATTATCTTTACCAGTACCTAAAAAAGAAAATTATATATTTTTAGGTTGGTATTTAGAAGATAGTTTGCTTACTAAATTACCAAATGAAATGATAGATTCAAATGAACTTTATAGTAGAATGAAATTAGAATATGATAATAATGATAAATGTTCTTTTGATAGACATACAACACTATATGCAAGATGGGTAGATAATGAAGAATTAATTCGTTTAATAAAAGATTCTATAGATAATAATTTGTATTACTTATCTGATATAATATCAAATAATAAATAATATAGTATTAGTAGTATTTTTTGATGTAATTTGCATAAAATTTATTGACAAATATAAAAAAAAGTATATAATAGAAGACAATTTTCGACAATTTGATTAGGTAAAATATTTTTGGGGGGTAAGTTATGAAGAAGTTATTAGAGAATACTGCTATAGTATTAGGATGTATTTCTATTTTTTCAGTGATGTTAACATTTACTATTGTTTTTGCAAAAGATACGAATGGTATTCAAAATAAAAGTTATTATATAGAAATGTCTTCAGCAAATGATTTTATAGAATCGGATTTAAATTTAGTAAAAAGTTTAACAAGAAAAGTAGAAAATTATAATGATACTAATGAATATAAATTAGAAATTCAAAAAGGAAATGTAGTTGAAATCAACTTACAAAATGGTAAAAAGAGTTCAGTTTATAGTAAGGGAAATGCTAAATATTTAGCAGAGGTTAATTATTATTATTATGATTCTAAGTATATATTAATTATTACAGAAGATGGTGATTTATATGCTAATATATATAAGTCAGGTGAACCTAAAGTAAAATTTAGAAAAGTTAAAACTAGTCAAAAAATATCAAGTTTAAAGGTTTTAGAAAGAAAGCAAAAATTTTATGAATATCCATCAGTAGAGGTATATGGTACTGATTCTGGTGATAATTGGAGTATAATTAAATTTTAGTTATATATAGGAAGCTTTGCTTCCTTTTTGTATGTAAAAATTAGATGATATACTTTTGTATATTTATTGTGTATACTTTTTGTATGATTTATTGATACTAGACTATTTAAATTATTTTTGTTATAATTATTTGGTATTATACAAATAAATGGAAAGGAGTTTTATGAGTAAAATTAAGATGTTTGCTCTTGGAGGGCAAAATGAAACAGGAAAGAATATGTATGTTGTTGAAGTTGATAATGACATATTTGTATTTGAAGCGGGTTTAAAATATAGTGAAGATGCATCACTAGGAATTGATTATATTATTCCAAATTATGATTATTTAAAAGAAAACAAGGAAAGAATTGTTGGTATATTTATAACTCATGGACATGAAGAACAAATGGGTGCTTTAGCAGATATTTTAGTTGATTTACCTGATGTAAAAGTATATGCTACTAAATTTACTGTATCAATAATTAAAAAGATGTTAGAAGAGGAAAATATAAATACTGACAATATAGTAGAGTTACAGTTACATCGTAATATTGCTTTTGGTAAAAATAGTATATTTCCAATTAGGGTATCACATTCAACTCCTGATTCTGTCATGTATGTTTTATATACTGAAGATGGAGCAATTGTATTTAGTGGCAATTATGTAATAGATCCTTCTATGATGGATAGTTTTAATTGTGATATAGGTAAAATAGCATATGTTGGTAAACAAGGTGTATTATGTCTTTTAAATGAATCAGTATATGCTGATAAAAAAGGATTTACATCTCCATCACATAGAGCACGTGACATTATAAGAGAAACTATAAATAAAGTTGAAGGTAGAATATTATTTAATATAATGCAAGCACAAATATTTAGAATTCAAGAATTATTTGATGAAGTTATGAAAACTAATAGAAATATTGTTGTAATGGGAAAGAAACTTGAAGATATTATACTTGAATCTATTGATAATGGTTATATTAGTTTTGATAAGTCTCGTATTAAAAATATTAAGTGTGTCAATGAACCTGGTATAATAGTTTTAATATCTAATGAAAGAGAAATACCTTACTCTAATATTAAAAGAATATTAAGAGGTACTGATAAGTTTATTACTTTAACACCAGAGGATACAGTTGTTTTTGCATCACCAGTCTATGATAATATAGAAGTAATATCTACAAAAGTATTTGATGAAGTCGCACAAAGAGGCTGTAATTTAATTATTTTATCTAAAAAGCAATATAGATCGCCTCATGCATCTAGTGAAGATATATTAATGATGATTAATATGTTACATCCTAAATATTACTTTCCAGTTACTGGAGAGTATCGTTATCAAGTAGAAAATGCTCGTTTAGCATATAAATTAGGAATGAAAGAAGAAAATGTATTACTTAAGCTTAATGGTGATGTAGTTACATTTGTAGATGGCAATTTGGTTGATACTAATGAACATGTTAAAACAGATGAAATATTGATTGATGGGAAACAAGCAGGTGACATAGGAGACTTAGTTTTAAAAGATAGAGAATTATTAGGTGAAAATGGAATAGTAATAGTTGCAACAACATTAGATAAAAGTACTAAAAAAGTGTTATCTGGTCCAGAAATACTTACTAGAGGTTTTATTTATGTAAAAGATAATACAGATTTAATAGAAGAATCTTCTAAATTATCACTTGAGGTGATAAATAGTTTTATAAATCCTAATTATGTGGATTTTAATAAGATAAAATTGGGTATCCGCGATAAGCTAGGTAAATATTTTTATCAACAAACTGGTTGTAAACCAATGATAATCATAGTTGTACAGGAAGTCTAAAATAGACTTCTTTTTATATACTAGAAAAGCACTTGAATAGATAAAAAAATAAAAATTGATAATTTATTGTTGACATGCAAACATTTGTATGCTATTATTGGATTACTGGTGGTGATTTTATGTTAATAAACAAAGCTTATAAATTTAGACTTTATCCAAATAATGAGCAAAAAGAAATGATAAATAAAACATTTGGCTGTAAAAGATTAATATACAATTACTATTTAAATAAAAAGCAAGAATTATATAAAAATGAAAATAAAATTATAAGTGCTTATGAATGTATAAAAGATTTACCTAATTTATATAATGATTATTCATTTTTAAAAGAAATAGATATTATGCCTTTAAAATGTGCTTTATTTGATTTAGATAACGCCTATAATAAATTTTTAAAAGGGAAAAAAGTTTCTCCAAGGTATAAGAAAAAATTTGGTAAGAATTCCTATCGAATAAATAATATTAAAGACATATGTAAAGGAAAAATAGATGAAAGTATAAAATTGGATTTAAATACCAAAACAATTACATTACCAAAATTAAATCAATTAAAAATTAAAGGTTATAGAAAATTAAATATAATAGAAGGAAGAATAATAAGTGCTACTATATCAAGAAGTCAAGATAATAAATACTATGTATCAGTAGTATATGAACAAAAGCAACAAACAAAAGAAGTAGCAAAAACAAATATAGTAGGAATAGATCTTGGTATAAAAGACTTAGTAATAACGTCAAATCATCAAAAATATGATAATCAAAAATTTATTAATAAATATGAAGATAAAATTAAAAGGATGCAACAAAAACTATCTAGAAAGCATAAAAATAGCAATAATTACTATAAAACAAAAGAAAAATTAGCACGACTATATGCAAAATTAAAAAATGCAAGAAAATATACAATACATAAGATAACAAAAGAAATAACAGACAACAATGATATTATAGTAACAGAAACTTTAAAAATAAGAACTATGTTAAAAAATCATAATTTAGCTAAATCAATACAAGATGCATCACTAAGTGAAATAATAAGACAACTTCTATATAAGACAAATGATAATGTCAATATTTTTTTGTAGGTTTTTGCTAAAATATTTTTGTAGGAAAACCTACATTTTTATTTTAGTAG
>CANPVU010000013.1 GCA_947581765.1 uncultured Bacilli bacterium | reverse complement strand
CTCAGTGACATATTATATATTAACGTGAGACATTTTCAAAAGTTAACACTTAAGACATTATCATAAATTAATCATAATTATAGAAGCTAATGCTTCTTTTTTCTTGTCTTTTTATTGGATAAATGATAATATATATAATTAAATTAAAGAGGTGTTTTACATGCTACTAATAAATGAAGAAGAACAGATAAAAAGATTAGTTGATATACTTAGCTATAAAAAGATAATATGTCAAAAGAAGCTTAATGAAATAGAAAAAAGAAAAAAGATAGTAACTATGTTATCAAAATATCCTAGTAATCCTATAAGATGTATTTGTGATTTAGGAGATGTTGAATTAGAAAATATATTAAAAGAATTTTTAGATGTTGAGTATGATTTTGAAGACATTAAAATAAAAAAATATTGGTTAAATGAAGGAATAAATAATTATGCATTAAAATCAAGTAATCAATATATACAATCTGCAAAGTTATTTTTTGAACTATTAGATAAAATACAAATTTATTTAGATATGACAAATGATATTGAAAGTGAAAAGGAAAATATATTATCAGAATTAAATTTAGTTGTATCATTAAGAGATTTGCTAATAAATAATGAACCTGTTACTAATTTTGAAGATTATTATCCTATATTAAAAGTTAGTAAGACAGTTTCAGAGGAATATATATACTCATTTTTAGTAGCATTAGCACATAATAATACCAATGGAAATTATATAAATAAAAATATAGATATAGATAAAGAAATAAAAAATGAATTAACGACATTAATTGAAAAATTAATAAATGCAAAAAGGGAAGATTTAAAGAAAAATAATTTTAGACAAAAGAAAATAGACTCTTTAAAAAATATTGTAAATATAATAGAAAATAACTATGATAAATTATTAGAAATATATCCAGATAAAATACAAAATGTAATGACAGATTTATGGAATGAAAAAGATATAAAATATTATATAGATAAGTTAGCGGTACCATATGCACTAATAAAAGGAAAAAATAGGGGATTAAATATAGATGCTACAGAAGAAGATCTATCAATAATTTCTAAATTTATACAAGTTTTAAATAATAAATATGAAGAACTAAATATAGAAAAAAGGGTTGAATATAGTACTGATAAGGATGAAGATGTTATTACATTAAATAATATTTTAACTAAATTAAAACTATCTAGTAAATCTTTATTTAATGTAGAAGAATTTATATTCATAATAGATATATTAAAAAATGATAATAGAAATTTTGAATATATTTTATCTGTAATAAATATGCTTAATATATTAAACTTAAAGAAGAATATTAAATCAGTAGATACTAATGAGATAGAGAAGTTAAACATTGAAGATGATGTAGAAAAAGGAAAGAAAAATAATGATAAAATTAAAAAAGTTGAACTATTATTTACTAAACATGGATTAAATTTTGCAGCATTTGAAGAGAGTCTAATAGATAAATTAGTAAGTTCAACATCATTAAAGAAAATACAACAAATGATTGAATATATAGATTCATCAAAAGAATTATCATTTTTAAAAGACTATACATTGCCACTTGGTAACAATTCAATATCAAAAGAAATACAGCAAATAAAATGTAGTCAGTTTTGTTCAATTTTAGTATATTCAACAAAAGAAATACTTGATAATCTTATTAAAATATCTAAAGAAGATAAGCTAGATTTATATGACATATTTTCAATTCCTAAAGTTTTTTCAAATAGAAATAATGATCAATTAAATGGAACTTATGAAAATTTTGTTGTCAATGAAAAATTTATAAAAGAAAAGTATCCAGAAATATTACATGAAATTATTAATCGTAGTCCATTCATTTTGGGAACAGATAGTTCATTATTTAGAAAAAATATTGAATTAACAGAAGCATATAAAATGAGTATTGTTAAGGATAGTAAGGGATTATTTCCATCACCAATAGCACTTACATCAAAAAATTTCGAATACTATATGGATAGATATATAGAAGCACAAGAATATGAATATATAGAATGCTACAGATATCAACTTGAAACTAATACACAAGCAACACTTAGAATTAAATATTTAGAGTTGAAAAATATAGATATAAATAAAAAGGAATATTTAGATGTAAATAGCTATTTTAATCCTGATATTGAAAAATATTTAAAAGGTATTTCTTTAGAAAATGTAGCACTTGCTATAAATGAACCATTAATAAAATGGTTAGATGGTATTAATGAAGAAAAAGATTTAAATAAGAAAGAAATAAGATATATTATAAAAGGTATACATATATCTAGATTAAAAGTTTTAAAATATTTTAGTACTTTATTAATTAATAAGTATGTTGATAAATATGAAGGATTGTTATATAGTTTAGTTCATGATAGTTATTTAACTGATAAAGAATTTGAAGAATTAAAAAATATTGTTTATGATAGGGAGGAAGACTAATAATGGAATTTTTATTGGATTGTGGAGTTTCAAAAGAGATATTACAAAAAGTAATAGTAAATAATTCTAATCAGACATTGCTTAATGCAAATTGGAATATAGAAAGAGTTGTTTCCTCATTAGAATATTTAAATGAGATAGGCATTAAACAAATAAATAATATATTAATTAACAGATTTGATATTGTTTTAAGAGGTAAGAAAAATTTGAAAGAAAAATTTGATGAATTAGGTATTAAAAAGACTGTTAATATGATAAATAAAGATATGCAGTATATAAATATACTAGATCAATACTAAGAGGTTATCCTCTTTTTTTATTGTAAAAAAATCATATATAGTGTATTATATTTATAAGAGAATATAGAGGGGATAATATGAATATTAACTATGATGTTTATAAATTTTTATTAAAAAATTTAAGTGATTTAGTTAATTTATTATGTGATAATCAAATAAACATTATGAATGAGTGCTACGATGAAAAAATATATGAGGTATTACAAGAAAATAATGAAGTATTAAATGAAATTAGCTATAAATTAAATACATTAAATTCTAATATTGATTACATAATTGATAATTCTAATATGGAAATTAGGAATAATGATTGTGAAGTTGAGAATGTAATATCTAACGAATGTAATAAAATATATAATTTATCAGATGAAGTTAAAGACTTGTTAGATGGTACTAATATAGAACACAACCAATTATTAGATAGTGTTATTGATGAATGTAATAAATTAATATATATGACTAATGAAGTAATTAATATGCTTCAAGGAATAATATTTGATTCTAATAGTAATAATATGATAATGATTGTAATAAAAGATAAAATTGAAGCAACTAAAAAGGAAGTTATATCTATTAATAATGAGGCAAACTATATTACTAGTTTATCTTATGAACAATTAATAAATAATAATGAATTATATAATTTTTGTATGTATTTAAGTTCTAAAATAACTAATTCTAAAAATATGATTATGGATATTATTCAGTTAAAAGAAAATAATGATAGTATATTAACAACTACAGAAGAAGTATCTCTTAATTTACTTGAGGATATATTAGAACAACAATTTGATAATCTTGTAAATGTTAATGATGAATTGTTTAGATTAATTAATGAAGAACAACAGATGGATGATATAAATGATCTTAATGATAAAAAATTAAATTATGAACAAGAAATGGAAGATAAACTAAAAGAATTATTAGATGAGAATGCTGATTCTGAAAATATGATAAACAGTTTATATAAATTATTTTCTAAATATCATAGTAAAAGTATAGATGATGATACATCTTTAGATTTAGTAGATAAAAATGAAAAAGAAGCAGATACTAAAGAGTATAAAAAATATTATTCTCTTTTGAATAAAAGTTTTTGGGAAGCAAGACAATATGTATCTACAAAAAAAGTTAAATATCCTAGTGCTTCATATGAAAAAAAGGTAAAAGAATACCAGAATAATTATTTAATAGATAATTATAATATTAGTTTAGAAGAAGCAAAAAACTATATAGAAGAATATGAAAATAAATATGCTAGTGATATATATATTGATTCTGTATATTCATCTGCTATGGATATATTAAGGGAGGAAACTTGTGAATCAGTAGATGAAATATGTGATGAGAGTAATGGAATAAGCAAGTTAGATTCTAAAGTATATGAAATATTAAATAAAGATTTAATGCAGACAATAAGAGAAATAGGAATAGCAAAAAAAGAAGAAAATATGGATGATTTTGTAGATGTTTCTAAATATAAAAAATCATATAAAATAAGTAAATTAATTGATAAAAGAGATATGATAAGAAAACATATTCAAGCAATAGAAAAAAGAGCAAGTTATTTAGAAGGACTTGCACAATAATAATCTTTTAGTTTAATTGCAAAAATTATATATTTAGTGTAATATATAAAATAGAATAAAAGGGTGAGATAATGTATAATGAGAATAATATTTACAATTGTGCACTAGAAAGTGTTAATAATATTTTACAAAATGGGATAGATTATTATTGTGATAAAAATAGTATATATTACAATAAATTAAAGGAAATATATGATTATGTAAATAAAAATATAGAACCTACTAAATATAATATTATTCCCGAATATAAAAGTAAAAAAAATAATCTTCCAGATGAAGTATATACATTATTAAATAATTATATAAATTCTATTTTAGAGATTAAAGTATCAGTATTAAATCTAGAAGACGATTCAGATTTATATTATAATATATGTAATTTTGAAGAAAAGAAAGATAATTCAAAAGAAGAAGTAATTAGTACACAAACTTTTGATGAAGAAAATAATTCATTAAAAAATGATAATGTATCTTCAAAAGATGTATATGTACCTAATAATGATAATAAAGAAATATTAAATTTATTTTAATAATGGAGAATTTATGGATAATAATATAATTGAAATAGAAAATGATAATGGAGAAAATATAGAGTATGAATTAGTTACTACTATAATTAATGAAAAAACTAATACAAAATATATTGTGTATAAAGATATAACTTCCTCTGATTCTGATGAAGAAGATATAGATTTATATATATCTAAAGTAGTAAATGAAAATGGAAAAGAAATAATAGAAGAAATAACAGATGATGATGAATGGAATAAGGTTTCAAAGCAATTGGATGATTTATTTAAAGAATTAGAAAATTAAAATAAAAGATAGACTTAGTCTATCTTTTATATACTATTACAGAAGTATTATCTTTACCATTAATAGGTTTTTTTGCCCACATTGCATTAGGAACTTTTTCCCTTTGATCTACATATACAGCTTGATTTATTATTTCATCAGCCATCTCTTTAAATCTAGTGTTATTAATTATATATTGAATTTTTTTATCGGATAAACAATCAGTAACACCATCAGAGAAAAGTAATAAGTAAGAATATAAATCATTTCTTATTGTATATAAAGTTGGCTCAACATTTAATGATAATCCTATACTTTTATTTATTAGATTATTATATATGTGATATCTTATATCATTTTTTTTAATATTACCTTTTTCATATTCTATCCATAATTGTGTATCATCTTTTGTTATTTGTTTTAATCTTTTTTTTATTACAGCATATGTTCTAGAATCACCTATATTAGCTATTACTGTATCATTTTCATTAACAACAGCACAAGTTAATGTAGTACCACATTCTGGATAACCTATTAGTTCTTTATATAACCAATTATTTATATTATATATTATATTATTTAAAATTTCACACAACATATAGGTATTATTTATTTCATCTAGATTTAAAGATAAAAACCATTTATTTAAATTATCTACTACATATTGTGATGCAAATTCTGATTTATATAAACTTCCCATACCATCAGCTATAGCAAATAATTTTATATTTTTAGCAAGTGGATGACTTGTAGCTAATACACGGTCCTGATTTACGTGTGAATATAGCCCAGTATGAGTCTTTGTAATAAATTTTCCATTAGTTCTAAAAATTTTTAACATATACTATCCCCAACCCCCTAGGTGTGTATATTACCACTTTGTGTACAATTTGTCAAAATTCAATTATGTGCAATGATGTTATATTATCAATAGTTTTATTATCAAGTTTAGTAATAATTACTTTTTTGTAATTACTAGATGCATGTATTACATATATATTTTTATTTTTTATTCCAAGTAGTAGCATTACATGACTTTTAAAATATATTATACAAGTTTTTTTTATTTTTATTAGTTGTTTATATTTTTCTATAAAATTTAGTTGTTTCATATCAATTATTGTTGTACCAACTATTTGTTGTTGTTTACTTGTATCTCTTGGTAATAATATTCCAAATACTTTATATATATTTGATATAAAACCAGAACAATCAATACCATTATTCATTCCACCCCATCCATATGGAGTATTTAGATATTTTAAAGATTGTACTATTAGATTATGATAATTATATTTAACATATCCTTCATTTAAATATTTACTATTAATATTAATTATTTTATCTTTGTATATATTATTGTATATATTTGGTATTATTACTTTATAGTTGTTATTTATTTTTTTATATAATGGTAATTTAACTCCAATATCAATAAATTTATTTTTTTCTATATATAATTTATCTGTTATCACAATAAATCTTTTAGGATTTAGATACTTATTAAATATGTTATCATTAACTATACAAATATCATCCTTTTTTACCCAACAATAATAATTATATGTTTTTATGAAATACCACAATTTATCTTTACTTATATGTATTATATATATTGGAGTACCAATATTAAGTTCAATTAATTGATTTCTGTTGAAATAATTATCTTTAATATTACTATAAAGTATAATATCACTAGGTAATAATTTACCATATGTTCTATTAAGTACAACTGCCTTTTTTATTTTGTAGCAATAATTAATATTTCTATTATTAAGTATATTTTCTATTGTTTTATTATCAATTAATTTATGATTGTAATAATATTCTTTATTATTAACTTCTAATAAATTTTTTAAATAGTTATTACTAATTATTGGTTCTATATTCATATCATATATATAATTATAATATTTTAGTCTTTCATTATAATAATTCATAATATACCTCCATAATATGACATATTATTTATTGTGTATATATTATTATATTTTGGTAATAATAAAATATTCAAAAGTATAGAAAAGAGAGATGAAAATGATGTATTGGACAGATAAGAACTTGGTAAATACACAAATATATATGTCCATTAATAGTATGTTATTAAAGGATAAATTAACATTAGAAGATAAAAAAATTATAAGTAGTAAATGTAATGAATTAGTTAATATAAATAAATCTGTTGATACATATTATTATTTATTTTATGTATATATAAAAATAGATAATTTTAAACAAGCTTTAAAATATATAAAAAAAGTTATTGAAAATGGTCATGATGAGTTAGAAATTTATAATATATTATTAAGTAAATACTTAGATAATGAGAAGTATATAGTTCCTAATGTATCTAATATATTAGGTAATTATGATATAGATAGAAAAATATTAGTAATGTTTAATGAATGTATAAATTGTATAAATAAAAATGAATATAAAGAAGCATTAAAATATTTAGATAATTGTTATAAAATTAGTATTAAAAAGAAATATGAAATAGATTTTATACCTTTAGTTTATATAATAAATAAATTTATGTTAGATTATAATAAAAATGTAATAAATACTTTTAAAGTATGTTTTTTTAATTCTAATAATATAGGATATGACTACCATATCTTAAAACAAATATTAAAATTAGAACCAAATAATTTAGATGCTATTTCTTTAATTATAGAGCAATTAATAATATTATCTTCATATGAGGAGGCAAATAATTATTTAAAGTTATATATACTAAATAATGGAAATATGAATGCTAATATTTTATATTTACAAAAAGTAATAGATGAAGTATTATCAAATAAAAATAATTATATATATGACTATAAAGTAATGCATAGAATAGAACAAAGTTATTCTAAAGGACAAATAGATGAAGCTATAGATATATGCAATGAATCTTACCAACATACTAATAATACAGATTACATATATATGATTGCTAAAATATTATACCAAAGTAATAATTTTGATAAATCATTAGATATATTTAAACGATATGTAAAGTTAGGAAATGTATACATTAAAGAATCTTATTGTTATATGTATTTTATATGTAATAGTAATGGATTAGAAGGTGAAGATGAATATTTACAATATTTATTTAATTTAATATGTACTGATAATTATATTGATATAAATGTATTTAAAAATATTCTGTTAAGTTATAAAGATAATATATCTAAAAAAGGATTAATGATGTTAAAAAAGGATATTTATAAAAGGGGAGTAAATGAAATAGGTAAGATAAAAACATTAATAAATAATAGTTAAAAGTAATAATTATACAAATTAATATAATTTAGCGTAAAATAATTGTTTAAGCTCTGTATATATGTGTGCTATAATTATAGTAGGTGATAGTATGAAATTTAAAGTAATTTTAGATTATATGGTTATGACAATAGGAATAATTATATCATCATTAGCAATAGAGTCTTTTTTAGTACCAAATTTAATTTTAGATGGTGGTGTAACTGGTGTATCAATGATGCTAAGTCAAATAACAAAACTACCACTTAGTATTTTTATAGTAGTATTAAATATACCTTTTGTTTATATTGGATATAAAAATTTAGGTAATAGATTTTTAAGTAAAGCTATATATAGTATGGTTATATATTCAGTTATGTTATCATTATTTCATAATATACCAACATTTACAGATGATATTTTGTTAGCTACAATTTTTGGGGGATTATTTTTAGGATTAGGTGTAGGATTAGTTATAAGGTTTGGTGGATGTTTAGATGGTACTGAATCAGTTGCTATGGTATTAAGTAAAAAAACAAGTTTATCAGTTGGACAGGTGGTATTAATATTTAATTTATTTATATACACATTAGCAGGATTTATATTTGGATTTGATAGAGCCTTATATTCATTGTTGACATATTTTATTACTTTTAAAATTATAGATACTGTATCAGAAGGATTAGAGCAAGCTAAAGCTGCTATGATTATTACTGATAAACACACACAAGTTGCTCAAACAATATACAATAGATTAGGTAGAACTGTAACTTTATTAAATGGTAAAGGACTAATAAGTGGAGAAAAATCAGTAATGTATTGTGTAATAACTAGAATAGAAGTACCAGAATTAAAACGTATTATTTCAGAAGAAGATCACTCCGCATTTGTAACAATAACAGATATTTCTGAAGTAATAGGTAATCATATTAAAAGCGTATGAGATAATTGAAAAATTATCTTTTTTTGATATAATACCTATAGGTGATATTATGAGCAAAAAAGTTGCATTAATAACAGGTGCTAGTAAAGGTATAGGTAGAAGTTGTGCTATAGCATTTGCTAAAAAAGGATATAATGTTGTAATTAATTATAATACTAGTGAAAAAGAAGCAGTTAAATTGAAAGAATATATATCAAAGTATAATGTTGATACTTTACTTGTTAAAGCTGATTTAACTGTTGAAAAACAAATAGAAGATATGGTAAATGAGGTAGTAAATAAATTTGGTAGCATAGATGTACTTGTTAATAATGCTGGTATTGCAATTGATACTACAATTGAAGATAAGACAAAAGATAACTTTATGAAAACATTAGATACTAATTTAGTTGGGCCTTTTCTTCTTTCTAGAATTTGTGCTAAATATATGAATAAGAATGGCTCAATTATTATGATATCTTCAACTAATGGAATAGATACATACTATCCATATAGTTTAGATTATGATGCATCTAAAGCAGGATTAATATCATTAGCAAATAATTTATCCCAGGTATATGCACCTAATATTAGAGTAAATGTAGTAGCACCTGGATGGGTTATGACTGATATGAATAAGAATTTAGATGATGAATATGTGAAAGAAGAATGTAGTAAAATTTTGCTTTCAAGATTTGCTCTTCCAGAAGAAATAGCAAACGTAGTTTGTTTTTTAGCAAGTGATGAAGCAAGTTATATAAATAATACGGTTATAAGAGTAGATGGAGGAAAAAAATGTTAGATGAGATAGTTATTAGTGATAAAGTATTACAACTGACTAATAAAGCAGAAGATCAATTAAAAGATATATTTGAAAAATTAGATAATCAATGTAAAAAAAATAGTTTAAAAGTATTAAATTCATTTAAAAAGAATAAAGTATCCACAGTTCACTTTAATTCTACTACTGGATATGGTTATGATGATATAGGAAGAGATACAATAGAAAGAATATTTTCTGATGTATTAGGTAGTGAAGATGCATTAGTACGTAATCAGTTTATATCTGGTTCACATGCTCTTACAGTAGCACTTTTTGCATACCTAAGACCTAATGATTTATTATTAAGTATAACAGGTACTCCATATGATACATTACATGAAGTAATAGGTATTAAACCAAATAATAGTTCACTTGCATCATTTGGAGTAAAGTATGATCAAATAGATTTAAAAAATGATGATTTTGATATAGAACAAATAAAAAAATACTTAAAAAATAATAAAGTAAAGTTAATAGAAATACAACGTTCTAAAGGTTATTCAACTAGAAAGAGTTTGACTATAGATAAATTAGAGAAAGTAATAAAAGAAATACGTAGTGTAGATAAAGATGTTATTATAATGGTAGATAATTGTTATTGTGAATTTGTTGATGATAAATCACCTATAGAAGTTGGGGCAGATATAATAGTAGGATCACTTATAAAAAATTTAGGTGGTGGTATAGCACCAAATGGTGCATATATAGCAGGCAGTAAAAAATTAGTTGATTTAGCTGGAGAAAGACTTACTTTACCTGGAGAAGGACGTGAAGTAGGACCTACATTAGGTATTAATAAATCTATTTTACAAGGATTGTTTATGGCACCAAGTGTTGTAAATAGTAGTTTAAAAACTGCAATATTAACAAGTAAATTATTGGAGGATTTAGGTTATAATGTTGAACCTAAATTTGATGAGGAAAGGGCAGATATAGTTCAAAATATTATATTTAATAATCCAGATGATTTAATAAATTATTGTCAAGGAATACAATTAGCCTCTCCAATAGATTCATTTTCATTACCACAACCATGGGAAATGCCTGGTTATGATGATAAAGTAATAATGGCATCCGGATCATTTAATCAAGGTTCATCCATAGAATTATCATGCGATGGACCAATGAGAGAACCTTTTATAGCATACCAACAAGGAGCTCTTACTTATGAATATGGACGTATTGGAGTTATGAATGCTGTTGAAAGATTAATAAATAATAAGCAATAATAATCTTGTATTAGGGGCTTTTATGAAAATTAGTAATGCTAATGATAAACTACGTGACGAATTATCCTTTATAATAGATAAAAATTTATCTAAAGGTTATGAATTAAATAACGTAGCAGAATCATTAATTGATGATTTATATGAATTAGAAAATTCAAATGATATTAAAAATATTAATTTAAGGGAATATACACTATCTATAATGTATTTAGATGCACTTAAGTATTGTCTATATATTCATAAGTGTAATTTAGTTTTAGAAGAACAATTATTACTATTAAATAGATTAAAAGAAATAACAAGTCTAGATGATTTAGTAGCATCTTTAAGTGCTGATCCATATTTTTTTAAGAATATAATTTTACATGCATATAAATTTATAAAATTAGATGATTTAAGCAAATATTTAGTATATAAATCTTTATCTATAAATGAAAATATATGGATGAATAGTGTAATTAAATATCATAGTCTAGATATGATTACTAATTGTAGAAAAATAACTATAGATGATATAAAAGAATATTTAATTAAAGTTAAGAAATATCAAGATAGCAATTATATTGATGATTTAAGTGATAATAATGTTATTATACTTACTCACTTTATACTTAATTTAAATAAATATGATAGTATGAATTCTATAGAATTATTGTTAGAAATTGGTAAGATAGATTATTTAGTTTGTAAATTTATTGTACAAAAGACACAAAGTGACATATTATTAGATCATGTAGATTATTATGAAAATTATAATTTAGACGATATAATTAATATGTTAATAAGTAATGAACAATTTTTAAAGGATGCTATTTGGTCTTTAATTTCATTATATGTAGATAAATCATATTTTGAAATACCTATTTCAGAAGAAAATTTAAATGCCGAAGATAAGAATAGAATTAATAAAAAATTAAGGTTAAATTATAAATAAAGTTATATATTTTAACTGCAAAAAGAAAACTATTAACAAAAATTTGCTAATAGTTTTTATTGTGCAAGTAACATAACTTTTTCTTTTTCTAATTTTTCTTCAAATATAAATTCTATTTTACACGTCTCTTTGCTTGCACTTTTAACTTTTATATTTATTTTATCACCTATATATAGTGTTATATTTTTACCTGAGTTTGTAATAGTCATATTTTGTTCATTAAACGAAAATCCTTCATATCTTAAAGATTCCATTGATATTTTTCCACATATTAAATCTTCGGTTTTAACACTTATACCATTGTGACTTATATATGTAATGTATCCTGTAAATGTTTGTCCAATATGCTGTTCCATATATTCTGCCATCTTATAGTAATTTGTTTCTTTTTCAGCTTTATCTGCAATTCTTTCTTTAGTACTTGCAATACTACATATTTGCATTAATTTTTTATTTGTTTCATCAAAATCTATATTCATTATGTTGTCTCTAACTTTTCTTATTATTCTATGTGTTTGTAAATCTGGATATCTTCTAATAGGTGAGGTAAAGTGTGTGTAATAATTTAGTGCTAAACCAAAATGCCCTATATTTACTGGAGAATAATATGCTCTTTTCATAGATTGTAACAATAGTTCAGTATAAATTCCACCTTCATCAAATATTCTAATTTTATTTACAATATTTTGAAGTACTCTTGGATTATCAATATTATTAGGTATATGTATATGTAGTCCTAAAAGATTTATAATTTGTCTAATACTATCAGCATTAGGAACTGGGTGATTTCTATATATGCCTGGCATCTCTAACCAATAATAGAATGAAGAAATAGTTTCATTAGCTAATAACATAAAATTTTCAATCATTTTCTCTGCTAATCCACGTCTTTTTTTGATAACATCGATTGCTATACCATTTTCATCTTTAAATTCTACATCATCATCACCAAATGATATGTATCCTCTAGTATTCTTAACTTTATTAAGTAACTTTGATAAATTTATCATCATTGATAAATCATCTATGAATGGAATGTAATCCGAATATAGTATTTTTCTTTCAAAGATATCATTTATTTTTTCATATTCCATTTTCTTTTTAGAATTTATAATACTATCTTTAATATCAAATGATAAAAGATTACCTTCTTTATCTATTTTCATTATACATGATAGTGCTAAACGATCAACATTTGGATTTAATGAGCAAATGCCGTTTGATAATTCATGTGGCAACATAGGTATTACACAATCATATGGATATACACTAGTAGAACGTTGTCTAGCTTCTAAATCTAATACACTATCTTCCATAACATAGTGACTTACATCAGCAATATGTACTCCTAATATGTAATTACCTTCTTCATCCATCTCAATACTAACAGCATCATCTATATCTTTTGTATGGGCACCATCAATTGTAAATATTGTTTTATCTCTTAAATCTATTCCACCATTTTTTAATCTTTCATCTATTTCTTCTTGCGTTACATATGTATTTATTTGTCTTGCTTGTTCTAAAGCTTCTTCTGAAAAGTCAATTACTATTCCATTATTACTAACTATAGTTTTGACATCTAAATTAGGGTCATCTTTATGACCTATAATACTAATTATTTTACCGTTATATTTATTATCACTTTTATCCAAGGATAAATTTATTAGAACTCTACTTCCTTCAAATAATTTTTCTTTTTGAGACTGAGGAATATTTATTTCTATTTTTGCTGGCCAATTATATGGAGTAAATTCACCATTTGAATAATCAAATATTAATTTACCTTTTTTTCTTTTTAATATTTTATCTACTTCGCCTCTAGAGTTACCTTGAACTTTAAAATTATTTCTTCTAACAATTACTATATCTCCGGCAATTGCTCCATTTAAATGGCTATCAGGAATAAAAATATTGTTCCTACCTACGACAATGTAAGCTTTATTTTTACTACTGCACTTTAATTCTCCAATAGCAAGCTCACTACATTTAGAAAATAATTGATATTCATCATAGTCATTTAAATATATATATCCTTCTGTTTCAAGATGTGATAAAGCTTCATCTAACTGTTTCTTTTTTTCTTCATTAATGGAATGTGTATATCTTTTTATTTGTCTATAAGAAAGATTTTTATTTTTTTCTTCTAATAGTTTTAAGATTTCCTCTTCCAGAATTGATAATTTTTCGATACCCATACAAACACCTAATTTCTATCTACTTTTAATATATAATAAAATTACATTCAAAGTAAAGTAAAAATTAATAATTTAATAAAAAATATGATATCAATGTAATATTGAATAACAAATAATTTTTTTGTATAATTATCATGGGTGGTTTATATGGAATTTAATATGGATGAATTCCAAAAAAAATTTATTTCATATAATAAAAAGGATATATATTTAACAGGTGAGCAAATACAAATATTAGAAAGTAATAATATTGAATATAAAAAATGTAATTCAATAAATGAATTAATAAATCTAATTGAAAGGAGTAAAGATGATGATAATTATGATGAACTAGATTGGGTACAATCGGATTTAGCTGAATTTAATTATTATCATAATACAAATAAATGAATTTTAAGAAAAAATTAATAATAATTTCTTTATCAATAATTTTTATTTTATTAGTCGTTTTATATTATACAAATTCTATAGATATTATAGATAATTTTTTCTATGATAAATTAATTTTATTAAAGAATAGTTTTACTACAAATATTTTTAAGTTTTTTACACATTTAGGTGGCTTTTTTGGAACTGTACTTCTTATTGTAATTGTTAGTATTGTTAATAAAAAGAAGGGAATATATTTTTTGTTAAATATAGGTATAATATTATTGTTAAATTTTATTATAAAAAATATTATAATGCGTGCAAGACCAATAGATATAAATATGATTATTGAAACCGGGTATAGTTTTCCAAGCGGGCATACAATGACATCGGTTGCTAGTTATGGACTTATAATATATTATTTATTTAATAGTAATTTAAAAAAGTTATTCAAAATAAGTTTAATAAGTCTATCATTTGTAGCTATGTTAATGATTCCAATAAGTAGAGTTTATTTAGGTGTTCATTTCTTTAGTGATATCTTAGCAGGAGCTTGTTTATCGATAATATGGCTAATATTATATACTAATTATTTAAAAAGTAAGGATATTTAAAATATCTTTTTTTTATTTGTAAGTAATGTGTGTTATAATTAATTTGAATATGGTGATGTAGTATGTTTAATTATAAACAAGATTTATCCAAATATCAGCATATAATTAAAAGATATTTGAAAAAAATAAAAAAGTTAAATATTAAGGATAAAGACATTAATAAGTTAAATTTATATATATTAAATAATCTTAATTTATTTAATGTTAAGTCATGTAAATTTGATAAAAAAATATATGAATACATAACAAGATATGTTGAAGAAATTAGTTATAAAATAAAGGAAGAAAATATTATTAAATTTATACATGAATATAGTTTAAAAGAAAAATATCATTTTAGTTATGAGGAAATAAATAGCTTTATTAGTATATTATACTTTATCTTACTAAAAAAACTAAGCAATATGATTAGTGTTGAACATCCTCAAATAATTAAATATACTGTTAGAAAAGAAATAATAGTGCATAACATAGTTAATTCTATTGATGAATTGTTTGTATGTAATATAGATAAAATAATAAGTAAATCTAGTGATAGTGATTTTGAATTATTAAAATTTGATGAATATAAAAATTTAGATTATGTTACTAGAAAAAAATATCGGGAAATAATTAGTAAAGAGGCAAAAAAGAATAAAATTAGTGAATTTCAATTTACAAAAGAACTTTCTACTAAGTCAAAAGCTTCTGGGAAATATTTATGCGACTATTTATTTAAAAGAATTAATTACGGTGCTGTATCACGTGTTAATTTTTTTATATCAATTTTAATTACTATTATATTTTTATTATTTATTTATAAATTTATAACAAAAGATTTTTTAACCTGTTTTATATTTACAATAATTAATTATTTATTTGTATTTAGACTTTTATCCAAAATATTTCCCAAAGAATTTGTTCCCAAGCAACAGTTGGGAAATATTTCGGATAAAGACAAGGTTATGGTTGTAAAATACATTGTTTTAAATAATCCTAAGGATGTTATAAATGAATATAAAAAACTAGAAAAATATTTTCTGGGAAATAATTTGAATAATGTTAATTATACATTGCTTGTTGATTGTACAGATTGTGATCATCAAATTGAACCATATGATGAGGAAATATTAGAACAAGGTTTTAAAGAGTGTAGCACACTTAATAAAAAATATTCAAAACAATTATTTTATTTTGTTTATAGAAAACGTGTAAAAGTGGGAAATATTTGGTGTGGATACAATAGAAAGAATGGTGCTATAGAACAATTTAGCAAATTGTTACTTGATAGATACGTTTTAGATGAAGATTATAATTACTTTACTGGATATAGTACTTTTAGCCAAAAGTATAAATATGTTTTAGTTTTAGATGATTTAAATTATAATTTTGATATAAAGGAAATGATTGGAATATTAAAACATCCATATAATAATCCTATTAGTAAAAAAAATAAGTTCGTGTATGGATATTCTATGATTGGTTTGGATGGAAAAAATGTATATGGTCAATCATTATTTAGCACTAACGTATTATATGACCTTGAAATATATGATAAATTATTATTACAGAAGATGCCAAATAATATTATCTTTTCTAATTATCTTAGAACATTATCTATAACAAATACAGCTATAAACGTATATGATTATGAATCTATATTAAAAAATAATTTTCATTTATTAAAATGGACTATGAATAAAAAATCACATTTTAATACTATATGTAAAATAGAAACAGTTAATAATATATTACAAATAGTTTGTAATTTATTAAGCTTAATTTTATTGATATACTTAATTATAAATAAATCATCATCACTTTGGATTCTCTACTTTCTAATAGTAGTACCTAACTTTACCTCACTCCCAACGTTTGTTTATACTGACATAAAAGTAGTAATAAAATTGATTTTTAATAAAAAATATAAAAACAGTACAATACAGAATAATTATAGTAATAATAGATATTATATAAATTACTTATTTAGTTTAGTACTAATTATTTTAACGATAATATTTAAATTAAATATTATATTTACATTAATACTTAGTTTTTTATTTATATTTAATAAAGTATTTAATATTATAGTTGATAATTTAAAAAGGAGGCTCTTTTTGTGATAAAGTTTGATTTTAATACATATAATAACTTTAGTATAGATAATTATGATTTAACAAATTTAGAAAATAAATTTGTTAATGATAATATGTATACTGATTGGTATAATTTAGAAATTGATACTAAGAAAATAAAAGAATGTGCTAAAGAAGTAAGAAATGATGCAGATGTTTTCATTGTATTAGGTATAGGTGGTTCTTCTTTAGGGGCTCAAGCAGTAATTTGTGCACTTAAACCATATTTTGATAATAAAAAACCAGAAATATTATTTGTAGGTACATCCTTATCTACAGACTATATTACAAATTTACTTGAATATATAAAAGGTAAAAGTATATATATTAATTTTATATCAAAAAGTGGTAGTACATTTGAAACTGTTTTAACATATAATATACTTCTTGATTATATGAAACAAAACTATTCTGATTATTCTAATAGAATAATAATTACGAGTGCTAATAAAGAGTTATTAGAAAAGTCCCAAAAAGAAGGATATAGAATATTTGAAATGAGTGAAAACACAGTTGGGAGATTTTCTGTATTAAGTGTTGTTGGATTATTTCCTATTGCAGTAGCAGGATTTGATATTGATAGATTAATTTGTGGTGCTTTATCTGCTAAAGAGGATAAACAAAATGTTTACAAATATACATGTATTAGAAATAAAATGCTAAATTGTAATAAATTCGTAGAATCATTTGATGTATATGAACCTAAATTATACTATTTTACAGAGTGGTTAAAACAATTATTTGGTGAAACACAGGGTAAAAATAATTCTGGAATATTACCTGTGTCAACAGTTAATACAAGAGATTTACATTCTTTGGGTCAATTTTATCAAGAGGGAAATCCAATAATTTTTTCAACAGCAATATTTGCTAAAAGTAGTAATAATTTAATGATAGAAAAATATAATAGTTCTCTTGATAATATTAATTCGGTAGCACTTTATAGTGTACTAGAGTCAAGATATAATCATATGAATACTAATTTAATAGTAATGGATGGTATTGATGAATATAACTTGGGATACTTGATATTTTTCTTCGAAAGAAGCGCTATGCTAGGTAGTTTTTTACTTAATATAAATTATTATGATCAGCCAGGTGTAAATGGATATAAAAAGATAATGAGTAGTAAATTAAACGGTTAGTTTTCAAAAATATTACTTTAAATATAATATATATAATAAAACCGTTAGTTTGACATTCTTAAATATATGTGGTACGATAAAATTGCTTTACAAGAAAAACGCGGAAAGAAAAATGAGGTGAAATTTGTGAAAGCAAAAACAAAAACAGTCTTATTATCAGCTTTAGCTGTATTAGATTGTGCCTTTGTTGGAGTTATATTTACCACAACAAAGATTAATAAAACTCAAACAAAAGATGTAAAAATTATGGCAAGTGCCAATTATGTTGTAGAAAAAAATGACGATAATATAGAACAAATAGTAAGTGAAGTTTTAATTCAAGATAAAGTAAAAAATGAATTTGAAAAAAATTTAATGAATGTTGTATTTGATACACCATTACCTAAAGTTGAAAAAATAGTTTATGATGGCATGACATTAAATCAACTAGCAAGTAAGTTAAATAAATCATTAAAAGCAGAATTAAGTGGAAAAGGATATTTAATTGCATCATATTCAATTCAAAAGAAAGTTGACCCATATGTTGCAACAGCAATTATGTTACATGAAACAGGTTGTGCTGGTGGTTCTTGTAGTAGCGTTATGAAAAAATGTAATAATGTTGGTGGAATGGTAGGATCTGGTTGTGGAGGATATGCATCATTTCCAACTTTAGATTCTGGAATAAAAAGTTTCATTGATAATTTATCTAAAAATTATTATGCTGTTGGATTAAATACACCAGCAAAGATGAATTCAAAATATGCTTCAGATAAAAACTGGAGTAATAGAGTAAATACTTTTGTAAGTCAAATTAAAGCAAAATAAAAAATATGTAGATGATACATATTTTTTTGTATTGTTGAATTATAAATATCGTTGTCCAGTAATTCTAAATTTAGACTCTTTTACAAACTCTTTTTTTACTGTTTCATCTAAATTAAATTGACTATAATCAACCATAGAATCATCATTAGGCAATATATCCATAAGTTTTTTTAAATTTATATCTTTAGTTTGTGCTAATACATCGGCTATTATTCCATCAAAGAAATTTAAAATAAAAGCAGTTCTTCCTCTTGAAAGATTTTTTAATTCAAATTTTTTTAATAAATCAAGCACACTTCTTGAATTTATTATTTTACAATCCATTAATATTTGTTCATAAGCAAAGCAATCTGGACAGTCATTTATTTGAGATAAATGCGAAATGATTCTTTTTTGCATAAATAAACGCATTATATTTATTGAATTGTTATATTGTTGTTTATAATCAGGAAGAATTTCAACACCCATTGAACCAGCTAAAATAAAATCTTTTATACTATAAAATCTATTTAAAAGTATATAACTATTATTATCATAATAATTATTATATATAATACAATAAGGTTTAGAAAATAATCTCTTTATAAAGTTTACATCAAATATTTTAATGTTTTTAGATGTAAAAAAGTCATTATTTTGTGTTTCAAGTTCAATATTATATATTTTATTAATTGTTGAAATTATATCTAACTTACTTATTGAAGAATTCGTTCCTAAGCTTGGATATCTCATTGAAGACTCTGTTTCTAATAATGGTATAGCTGCATATAATTCTGCAAATTTTAAAACTGTATTTATAATATCATCATTTATTTGTGTATTTGCTAAATAAAGCATTCTATTTTCATTAGTGATGTTAGTTTTTTGTTTTATATCATTTTCAATTGATTTAAGATTTGATAATGTTTTAATTAAATTACTATTTTCATCACTATTTTTATTTTTTGACAATTCATTAACAGTTCTACTTATTTCTTCTTCTATAAATTTTTTCATAGTTTCCCCCATTCTTTTTTCGATTTTAGCATTATAATAATATAAAGTCAACTGTTTACTACCTTTAATAAATTTTGTATAATTATAATGGTGATAGAATGAAATTATTTAAAAAGGCACGTACAACTATAAATTCTGTTGGAATGTCAAAGTTAATTTTTGAGAGTTCTAAAAATATGTTAAGTTTAATAAATGAATTATTAAATAGGATAGAGTATAATGGTGATAAATTAGTAATTGAAACTAATTTATATTCTATAAATATTGAATTATGTAGATTATCCTTATATAATGGTAATGATGATGAAATAGTTAATAAAGTAATTGAAAGTGCATATAATGATTTATTATATGAATGTAATAATGAGTCTGATAAGCAAAAATGTAGAGACATTATTAGTATTGTTCAGCAAAAATTTGATAGAATATTTAGTGTTGATAAATTAGTAGCACCTAAAGAAAGATATGTTTATAGATTATTTTTAGAACAATTAGGTATAAGAGAAGATAAAATTCAAAATCAAGCAAGAAGTGATTTTATCTTTTATGCTAAATCATGGATAAATAATGCTGATATGATAAATAAAATGTATATTATAAATAATAGTGAAGAAGATAAGAAAAAAAATGAACAAATTGACTTTAGATTTTAATATTTATTATAAATTATGGTATAATGTAAGTAGGTAAAGTATAGATTGTTGGAGGAAATAATGGATAGTGGGATTAATAATAGTACAAATGAAACTAAAGTAGATTTTGAAATATTGTGGCAAGGAAGACCAGCAGGATTATTTCAAAGATTGTTGTCAAAAATAAATTTAAATTTTACATTGTATACAATAACTAAAGATGAGCTTTTAATTCAAACGGGTTTCTTTAAGAGAAATACAAATACGATTGAGTTGTATACTTTAAAAGATCCAGATTTAACTGAATCAATATATCAAAGAATATTAAAGATTGGTACAATTACTGTTAATGCAGAAGGAAGAAGTTCTGGTGAACGTTTTGGAACAAAAATAAGACTTAAAAATATAGAAACGCCTTCTGAGGTAAGAAAAATATTAAGAGATGCCATCGAAGATGATGTAATGGAAAGAAAAATTACTTATTTTGATAAAATATAGTATATGAGGGTGGGTATATGAATAGAAAAGAGGAAGCTGTAAAATTAATAAATAAAAAAATAAATGGGGAAACGTTTCTATCTTATGAGGAGATTGCAACTATTACTGGTTATCATCCAAAGTATGTATTAAAACTAAAAAAAGAAATATTAAATAATGAAATTACTTTAGAACATGGTAATAAAAATCGTAAACCAGTAAATGCTATTCCAGAAACAGAAAGAAAATATATTATTGATTTATATAGAAGATCAAATGTAAGTATTAGACGTTTTTGCAAATTTTACGGTAAACGTAGCTATTCATGTATATATAATGTATTGAAAGATGCAAATTTAATTCATAAAGATAAATAGATATTATGATGCAAATTTTGCATTTTTTTTATTTGTAATAACATTTTTTTTTCTTCATATATTTTATCAGGAGGATTATATGAGGGAAATAGATGGATTAACAGATGAACAAGTAGTAAAAAAAAGAAAAGAACATGGAAATAATAGTATTGGTGAATATAAGAAAAATAGTTTTATTAGATTAGTAATTAATTCACTTGGAGATCCTATAATACGTATTCTTTTAATAGCACTTGCAGTTAAAACAATATTTTTATTTAAGAATTTTGACTGGTATGAGACAATTGGAATACTTATAGCAATCTTTACAGCATCCTTTATATCAAGTATATCAGAATATGGAAGTGATAAAGCATTTGCTAGTTTGATGGAAGAAGCAAGTAATACTAATTGTAAGTGCAAAAGAAATGGTAAAAAGGTAGAAATACCAACTAATGATGTAGTAGTAGATGATGTAATATATTTGGAAAGTGGTGATATGGTTCCAGCAGATGGAATTATTTTGACTGGAAAAATAGGAGTAGATGAATCTAGTTTAAATGGAGAGGCTAGAGTAGTAAATAAAGACTGTGATAAAGAAATATTAAGAGGAAGTGTTGTAGTTAATGGAGAAGCTGTAATGTTAGTTAAAGAAGTTGGAATTAATACATTTTATGGAAAAATGGCATCTGAGTTAAAAGTTAAACAACCAACAAGCCCATTAAAGAAAAGGCTAATAACTTTAGCTAAATCAATAAGTGTAATAGGATATGTTGGTTCAATATTAGTGTTTTTAAGTTATATAATTCTTAATGGATTTAGTCTTAGCAATATCATATACTCATTAACACTTGCAGTAACTATTATTATAGTTTGTGTTCCAGAGGGATTACCTATGATGTTAACTTTAGTATTATCTTCTAATATGAAAAGGATGCTTAAAGATAATGTTTTGGTAAGAAAACTAATGGGTATAGAAACATCAGGATGTATTAATATTTTATTTACTGATAAAACAGGTACATTAACTAAGGGTGAATTGGAAGTAGTAAAATTTACTGATGGAGATATTCACGAATATACATATCAAGAATTAATAAGAACTAATTTATCTAAATTAGTAAAAATATCTTGTACTGTTAATAACTCAAGTTCATTTGATAAAGATAAAATAGTAGGTGGAAATATAACTGATAAAGCAATACTTAAATTTATTAAACCAAATAATATTAAGTATTATAAAGAAAATGTTATACCATTTGATAGTAATAATAAGTATATGATAACTACTATAATAGATGATGAGAGAATTAACTTAATAAAAGGAGCTCCAGAAGTATTACTTAAACATACTAGGTATTATTATGATAATATGGGAAATAAGCAAAAAATTAATATTAGTAAAATAAATAATTATATAAATAAAAAAGCAAGTGAAGGAGTAAGACTTTTAATGCTTGCTACATCAAATAACATTGATCCTGAAAATTTAAATAATTTAGTATTAGTAGGATTTTTACTTATAAAAGATGAGGTAAGAGATAATGTTAAAGAAGGTATAGAATTAGTAAGTAAAGCACATATAAATACTGTAATGTTAACGGGAGATAATATTAATACAGCTATTACAATAGCACGTGAAATAGGATTATATAAGGACGGAGATATAGCTCTTACTGGTGATGAATTAAATAAATTAAGTGATGATGAATTAAAAGAAAAAATACCTAAATTAAGAGTAGTAGCACGTATGCTTCCTCATGATAAAAGTAGATTAGTTAGAGTATGTCAAGAGATGGATTTAGTAGTTGGTATGACGGGAGATGGAGTAAATGATGCTCCAGCACTTAAAAGAGCAGATGTAGGATTTAGTATGGGTAGTGGTACTGAAGTTGCTAAAGAAGCAAGTGATATAGTTATACTTGATAATAATTTTTTATCTATAAGTAAAGCTATATTATATGGTAGAACAATATTTAAAAGTATTAGAAAATTTATAATATTACAATTAACTATAAATATGTGTGCATTAAGTCTTAGTATTATTGGACCATTTATAGGTATTAATTCTCCAGTAACAGTAATTCAAATGTTATGGATAAATATGGTTATGGATACCTTAGCTGGAATAGCATTTGCATTTGAACCGCCAATTAAAGAATATATGTATGAAAAACCAAAGAAAAAGAATGAACAAATAATAAATAAATATATGATAACTCAAATATTTGGTATGGGTATAGTAGGTTCAATATTATGTTTTACATTTTTAAAACTTCCTATATTTATGAATATATATAATGATAATAATACACTTTTAACAGCATTCTTTGGATTGTTTATATTTATAGATATATTTAATAGTTTTAATTCTAGGACAAATCATTTAAATGTATTATTTAATATAAATAAAAATAAAATATTTATAGTTGTTATGGTATTTATAATTTTAGTACAAATATTAATGATATATTATGGAGGAAGTGTATTTAGAACAAATGGATTAACTTTATATCAATTAATTATTACTATACTTTATGCATCATTAGTTATTCCATTTGATTTATTAAGAAAAATATTATTAAAAAATAAAGGTGTTAATTCAGGTGTATAATTTTTATAAATTGTCAAATAATAAAAAGGGAGGCAATTTATGAAAAAAATATTTTCTTTATTAATACTTTTACTTTTATTTACTGGATGTTCTATTGGTAAGGATATGACTAATACTCCAACAAAACAAGTAGAAGCATATTTAGATAGTTATCAAAAATTAGATGATAATGTATTAAATGATTTAGATACATTAGTAGAAGATACAGAATATACTACAGAACAAAAAGCTCGTTATCGTGAGATATTTAAAAAACATTATAGTAATTTAAAATATGAGATAAAAGATGAAAAAATAGATGGCGATAAAGCTAGTGTAGATGCAGAAGTAGAAGTAAATGATTATAGTTCAGTATTATCTGAAAAGATAAATGAAGATGATTATAAAGATTCTAATGGAAATTATGATGCAGTTAAATATTTTGATTATCAATTAGACAAATTAGAAGCAGCAACTGATAAAATTAAGTATACTATTACATTTAACTTAACTAAAAAAGATGATAAATGGGTAATTGATGATTTAGATAAAACATCTATGGAAAAGTTACATGGAATATATTTACATTAAAAGGACTAAATAGTTCTTTTTTTCATATAATTAAGTATGAAGAAAATATTAATTTTACTACTTATTATAATTCCAATTAATGTAAGTGCTATAGAAACAAGTGCAAGGTGTGCTATATTAATGGACACTGATACCAAAAGAGTAATCTATAGTAAAAATATTAATGAGCAAAGAAGTGTAGCTAGTATATCTAAGATAATGACAGCAGTACTTGCTATAGAATCAGGTAGATTAGATGAAGTTGTAACTATAGGAGATGAGATAGATAAAAGTTATGGTTCAGGAATATATATACAGAAAGGAGAAAAAATTACTTTAAGAGATTTAGTATATGGATTAATGTTAAGAAGTGGTAATGATGCATCGTATGCTATTGCAAACTTTATAGATGGCGATAACTTTGTAGATAGAATGAATCAGAAGGCAAAGGATATAGGTATGGTAAATACTGTATTTAATAATCCTAATGGATTAGATGAAGAAGCTGGTAATTATTCAACAGCATATGATATGGCAATATTAGCAAGTTATGCATCAAAAATAAAAGAATATAGAGAAATTGTATCAACTAAACAAAGATTAGTTAAAACTAATAAAAATACTTATTTATGGATAAATAAAAATAAATTATTGTTTAGTTATGATTATATAACTGGAGGAAAAACTGGATTTACAAGGAAGGCCAAAAGAACATTAGTAACAACTGCTAGTAAGGATAATATGGAGTTAGTTGTAGTAACACTAGATGATGGTAATGATTTTGTAGATCATAAAAAATTATTTGAATATGGATTTAATAATTACTATAATTATGACTTTTTAAAAAAGGGAAAATTAAATATTCATGATAGTGTATATTATGGTAAATATAATTTAGAGTTAAAAAATGATTTCAGTTATACACTTAATAATACTGATAAAGCACATATACTCTTTGAATTATCAGAAAATCCAAAAGAGGGAAAAACAGGAATAGCTAAAATATTTGTTAATAATAAAGTAGTACATGAAGAGGATATATACGCAAGTAAAGTTATTAAACCAAAAAAGAAAAGTTTCTGGAGTAAGTTTAAATTATGGTAAATAAATTATGGACTTATTTTATTATTATAGGAATATTGTTTGCACTTATATCTGGTAATAGTTTAAGTATAAATGAAACGATACTAAAAAGCGCTACAGATAGTTTAGAAGTATTTATACAACTTTTTCCTGTAATAGCACTTTGGTTAGGTATAATGAATATAGCAACAGATAGTGGACTTTTAGATAAACTTTCAAAAATATTATCAAAAGTTTTACACCCATTATTTCCAGATATACCTAAAAATCATAAATCATTAGGATATATATCTAGTAATATAATAGCTAATATGTTTGGTTTAGGGAGTGCTGCAACACCATTTGGTTTAAAGGCTATGAGTAGTTTGCAGGAACTAAATGAAGATAAGAAAAAAGCTAGTAAAAGTATGCTTACATTCACTGCATTAAATACTAGTGCTATAACTATAATACCTACAACTTTAATAGCTCTTCGTATGATGTATAAAAGTGTTGATCCTACAAAAACAGTGTTTATTACACTAATATCTACTGTAGTAGCAACAATATTTTCTATGATATTAGATAGAATATTATCAAGGAGGTTTTAATATATCAAATTATATATTACCAATACTTGTTGTTATTATAGTTATATATGGATTAATAAAGAAAATAGATTTATATGAATCATTTATTGAAGGAAGTAAAGAAGCCTTTAAAATGGGATATACGATATTTCCAAATTTACTTGCTATGGTATTAAGTGTTAATGTATTAATTAATAGTGGATTTTTAAAATGGATAGTATCAATATTATTTAATACTATATCATTACCTATTGAACTTATATCATTAATTGCTACAAAACCTATATCTGGTAGTGCTGCTTTAGCACTTTTAAATACTATATTTAATAAATATGGGGTAGATAGTTTTTATAGTTTGCTTGCTTCTACTATTCAAGGATGTACTGATACTACTTTTTATGTAATAGCACTGTATTATGGAAGTGTAGGAATTAAAAAAACAAGATATGCACTTTTTAATAGTTTATTTGGTGATGTAGTAGGTATTTTAACTAGTATTTTACTATGTTATTTATGGTTAAAATAATAGTTATGTATCTTAGTTGAAAAAAAATTATAAAGATGTTATAATTATAATGGAGGGAGAATATGAAGAAGAGATTATTAATGAGCATCACATTAGTAGCAACTTTAGCAACTTTAACTGGTTGTGGTTCCAAAACTAAAACATTAACTTGTACACAGTCTAGTACAACAAATGGATTTACTTCAGATGATAAACAAGCATATAAGTTTGTTGATAATAGAGTAGAGAGTGCAACTATAACTTCAACTATTAGTATAGATGGTGATTATTCAAAATATATAGATGATTATAAAAGTAGTGCAGAACAAGCATCAGATGATTACAATAAAGTAACTGGTTTCTCTGCAAAAGTAAAAACAGGAACAAATAAAATAACGGTAGACTTAAAAATTGATGCTGGTAAAGTTGATGAAGACAATCGTGTAGCATATCATTTAAATGAAAGTTATGAGAGCATGCAAGAGATATTAACTAATCAAGGATATACTTGTAAATAGTATATCTTTTTCTTTTTAATTATGTTAAAATACATCTAGGTGATTTAGATGGAAAGAATACAAAAAATTGTATCACAATCTGGATATTGTTCTAGGCGTAAGGTAGAGCAATTAATAAAAGAGGGTAGAGTAAAAGTAAATGGTGTGGCTGTTACTCAAATGGGAACTAAGGCAAATTATAGTGACAATATAACTATAGATGGAAATAGTATAAATGTAAAAGAAGAGAAAGTTTATTATATAATTAATAAGCCTAGAGGTATTATTACTAGTACATCTGATGATAAAAATAGAAAAACAGTTATAGATTTAATAGATGAAGAAAAACGTATTTATCCTGTTGGTAGATTAGATTATGATACTACTGGTGTACTTCTTTTGACTAATGACGGAGAATTAACTAATTTACTTATTCATCCAAAGAATAATATAGAAAAATTATATATTGCTAAAATAAAAGGTATTCCAACTAAAGAAGAATTACAAAAATTATCAAGAGGAGTAGTAATTGATGGACATAAAACTAGTAAAGCTAAAGTAAAATTATTAAAAATTAATAAACCTGGTAATACATCATTGGTTCAATTAATTATACATGAAGGTAAAAATCATCAAGTTAAGAAAATGTTTGAAAGTATTGGATATGATGTTATAAAGTTAAGAAGAGATAGGTTTGCTTTTTTAGATGTTGATACATTAAAACCAGGAGAGTATAGAAAACTTAGTATTAAAGAAGTAAAGTGTTTATATAGTTTAGTAAAAAAAACGACTGATTAAAGTCGTTTATTTTTCTTCTATAGCACCTGTTGGGCAACCTTCTTTTGCATCTATAGCATCTTCTTCATTGCTTTTGGATACTTCATCTACTATTACTTTAGCATATCCTTTATCATCAATTTCAAAAACTTCATCACAAATAGCTTGGCAAGCACCACAGCCTATACATAAATCTTGATTAACTTTTAACTTCATAATATTCCTCCTAAGTAAAATTATAAATAAAAAAAGTGTAAAATGCAACCTCTATTATTTTAAATATATTCATTTTGTGATATAGTTATAATGGGTGATGCTATGGCGAGTAGGATGGAACGTTACTATAATGGAGAACAAAGAAGTAAGAAAAATCAAAGTTTATATGATGAGATTAAAGAACATAGTAATTATACTAATATAGAGGGTGTAATAGATATATCTAATAGTAACGAAATAAATATAGATAATGTAAAAGAATTAATAAAACAAAGTCAGCATCAAAATAAAACTATAGATAATGAGAAAAAAGAAATACATCAACAACCAGAGCAACAAGAAGAAAAAGTATATGATGTAATGGATGTATTAAATAAGGCAAAAAGTGACCATAGTGATACAGATATTCAACATAGAAATTTAAAAAGGCAACAAATACAAATACTTACTAAATTAAAAAAAGAACACCCTGAAAATGAACAAATAGATCAACTCCTTAATACTTTAACCTTAGATCAAAGTCCTTTAGATGATTTAGGTATATTTGATGATTTAAAATCTGATACTATGGTAGGAGAGGAAGCTGCATCTATAAAAAAAGTTTTAGATGATGCTAAAAAAATAGAAGAATCAAATGATGAGGAAGTAGAAGTAGAACAGATAGAACATACAAATTTAGATGATTTAGATAAATCATTTTATACATCTAGTTTTAATTTTTCAGATAAAGATTTTGAAGATTTAAAAACTTTAGGAAATAGAATACAAAAAAATAATAAGTTAATAAAAATACTTATTATTATATTTTGTGTACTTATTGCGGTAGTAATATTAGTATTAGTAGCTAAGTTGATATTTTAGGAAATTTTATTTCCTTTTTTTGTTTTATATAAATTATTAATGGTATATAAAATAGAAATATAGGTATTATAATTGGAAATATATAAGTAATTAAATTATTAAATGTTATATTACTAATAGAAATAAAACTACTTATTATAAACATTATAATAGGTATAATATATTTCTTTTCAACATTGAATGCATCATTGCAAAATTTTATTCCTACACATATGAACATAAAACAATCGAATACCCATTGAATAGTTAATATATTTTCTAATCTAAAAGTTAAAATACCTTGATAAGCTAATTTAAGTATATGGAATTCAGGATATTCAAACATTTGAATTAAGTCTATACCTAATACTCCTATTATTAGTAATACGGTAATAAATAGTGTAATAGAAGAGAGTATGTATCCAATAATAATACTTTTTTTTATTTTTTTATTTGGAAATGTTAATAACATAAATATTGGTAATACATTATAACTAATATATTGTAAACAACTAATTATAGGATTATTTTCAAGTATTGGTTTAATATTGTCTAGTTCAAATTTTGGTATTAAACCAGTTATACTTATAAAGATTAAAAATATTTCAAAAAAGAATAAAATTAATGATACTCTAGCAACTACTTTTTCTTTTTTACTTGTTAACATTATAATTGGTAATAATAAAGAAAGTTCCATTGCATATTTAGGTGTTTTACTTAAAAATTGGCTTACTATTAAATATGATAGATTCCAAAAATTAATTAGTGTTAACATAAATACTATAAATACAAGTAATATTTTTATAATATATTTTGTTTTTGGAAATAATATATTTATTTTATCAAATATATTACCATCATCATTATTTTTAGCGATAAAATAAAATAGAACAATAGGAATAAGTCCTATTATGAATGCTATTACAATTGTTATCCATGCATCTTGTTTAGCAAGATTAATTAAACTTCTTGATGAAATACCAATAAATAATGCTCTAGATAAAAAGTATGCTATAGTTATGTAGCTTAAATTTTTTTTCATTTTGATAAATCTCCTATAGTTTGTTGTAATGCACCAGTATTATTTATTTTATAATGGACATTAACATTTATATTTAAATTTTTAAATTCTTCATCCCAGTCATTTATAGAATTAAAGTATTTAGGGTATTTATCATATATCATGTTACCATAACCGAAGATATCTGTTTTTAAATTTTTAGCTTTATTTATTGCTTTTCCTGTATATTCCATCATTTTATTTTCAGCCTCTTTTTCTAGCTCTTTTATAACATTTTCATCTTTTAAATCTATACTACATCCAACTTCATTTATTTTTCCTTCCACATTAATATCAACTGTTACTTTATCTTTTTCTATTTTATTTTTTAATTTGAAGAAATTAGATGATAATTCTATAGTACTATTATTACAAGGTATATCTAAATATAGAATATGTACATCATCTAATAACATATTTATTCCTATACTTTCTTCAGTATCTGCCCAATCTACTAGTTTATCTCCTTTAAAAATTCCTAATGTATCTAACTTTGTAGTTGCGCTTGCTTTAGAGTTTTGTTGCTCTTCAGTCTTAGTTCCTTTTTCTTCATCACCAACAACAATAATACTATTGGATATTGGACTTATACCTTTTTTTAATAATGTTGATACAAAATTATTAAAGCTTGCATTAGTTATTCTTCCTTGTAATTTTTCTGTTGATTTAATACTTGAAGTAATATTTTGTGATGGATAATCAGATATTGGAGTTATTACAGAAAGTACATCTTTAGCATCACTATCTTTAGATACTATAAAATATATATTTTGATGTGCTTGTGGATCTCTTAGTAAGAAGTCTAAAGTGGGTGTAACTCCTTTTTTAGCTAATGTATCTGATACAATTACTACAGATAAATGACTTATATATATTTCTTTTGGAACTGATAAACTAATATCTTTAATTGCTTCATAAATTGTTTTACCATGACCTGATGTTACAGTAACTTGTGATGTAGTTTTATCATCTTCTTTTTTACCATTTGAAAAAAGAAGTGTTACTTCATATTCATCATCTTTGTAGTCTATTGCCATTCCTGTTGCTATAGAATAGTCATTTAGTTCTTTATAATTCCAACAACCTGTAGTTATTAAAGTTAATAAACATATGAGTAGTATTTTTTTCATTTGTTATCATTCCTTTATTAGTAATTTGTATTTTCTTTCTTTATATTATTTGTTATATATGATGGTCTATTTTTTCTTTTTGTTGTTGGTTTTAAAATAATACTATCATTAATTATATTTTTATTAAGTGGACTAAATGGTATTAAATATGGAGTATCAAGTGTTTCCATACTAGCAAGTTTAATAATTAATATTAATCCTGCAACTACTATACCCATTATTCCTGTAAATATTGTTGAAAAAATAAATATTAATCTCCATTGTCTAATTGCATTAGTCATATCCATATCACTAAATACAAGTTCACAAATGGATGTTATAGCAACTACTATAATAACAATAGGTGAAACTATACCAGCAGCAACTGCTGCATCACCTAATACGAGTGCTCCAACAATGCTCATAGATGCTCCAGAAATACTAGGAGCTCTTATATCAGCTTCTCTTAAGATTTCAAATGTAATAATAAATATTAATACTTCAATAAAAGTAGGAAATGGAACCTGACTTCTTTGAGCTGCTAATGAAATAAGTAATTGGTCTGGTATCATTTCTTGATTAAATGTCATAAGTGCTATATAGATAGATGGAGTTAATATAGTAATAAAAAGTGCTATATATCTTAATATTCTACTAAATGTAGCATTTGTATTTTTTTGATAATAATCTTCAGATGACTTTAAAAAATCATCTAAACATCCAGGTAGTATAAGAACTACAGGACTATTTTCTACCAATATAACTATTTTTCCATTTAATAAATTAATACAAGCTAAATCTGGTCTTTCAGTACTTATTATTTGTGGGAAAGAAGATTTATTTTTAGTTATTAGATAATCTCTTATGTATCCACTATCAATAATTGCATCTATATCTATTTTTTGTATTTGTTCATTTATATAATCAATATGTTTTTTTAAAGCTATATCTTTAATATACATTAAACTTATTTTTGTCTTACTTCTTCTTCCTACAATTGTTTCTTTTATATGTAAGTTATAATCTTTAATTCTTTTTCTTATAAGACCTATATTAGCAGCATTATTTTCAGTAAAACTATCTTTTGGTCCTCTAATAATAGGTTCAGAAGAAGATTCTGTTATACCTCTGTCTAATTTTGTTTTAGTTTCTATTACTATGAAGTCATTAGTACCTTGTACAAATAAGCAAGTATATCCAGATGCTAAATAATAGTAACTCTGATTAATATCCTTTATTGTCGTAATATGAGAATTATATATATTATTTTGTAATTCTTTAAATAAATCATTAATACTATGTATATTAGTAATACTCTTATTTAAGAAATTACTAATTTTATCATCACTACTTACACTTTCTAAATATATATAAGATATATTATTTATTTGTCTTTTAACAATATCTGAACTATTATCTAGATTATTTTCTATTATACTAATTAAAGGATGCATAATAATCACCATTATTAGTATTATTTGAATTGACAAAAATATGTATTTTTTTTATTTTTTTGTGTTATTATTAAGATGGGTGATAAAATGGAACCATTAAATTATTTTGAAGAATTTTTAAAAATACCAAGAGAATCTGGTAATGAGAAAGAAATAAGTAATTACTTAGTAGAGTTTGCTATTGAAAATGATTTAGAATATTATCAAGATAAGTATAATAATGTAATAATTAAAAGAAAATCTAATAATAATTCAAATGAGGTTATAATACTGCAAGGACATATTGATATGGTATGTACTAGTACAATTAATTATGATTTTAAAAATAAGGGTATTGATTGGTATATAGAAGATGGATTTTATAAAGCAAAAAATACTACTTTAGGTGCTGATAATGGTATTGGATGTTCTATAATTTTAGCTCTTCTTGCAAATAAAAATATAAAAGTACCTAATATTGAAGCTGTCTTTACTGTAGAAGAAGAAACTACTATGTTAGGTGCTAAAATGTTAGATTATTCAAAACTAAATGGTAATAAGTTGATTAGTATAGATGGAACAGATGAGGGGATAATTGAGGTATCTAGTGCAGGAATGGCAAGTGTTTGTGTTGATAAAAAATTATCTTATAAAGATAATGATGCTAAAACGTACAAGATAACAGTAGATGGACTTTTAGGAGGACATTCTGGTACAGATATAGATAAAAAACATGGTAATGCTATAAAGATTATTGGTGAGCTTTTATATAATATAAAAGATGCTAGAATAGTTACTATTGAGGGTGGAAGTAAAGAAAATGTTATACCAGGAGAGTGTATGTGCATATTTACTTCTAATGAGAATATTAATGTTGATAACTCATATAAAAATATTTATCCTACTATTAATATTAGTGTAGAAAGTGTAGAAGAATGTGCAAAAGCTATAGATATTTCCACATCTAGGACAATTTTAGAATTTATACACAATCTTCCTATAGAAGTACTTACTTATAATGGAAGTTTTCCACAAACATCTCTTAATTTGGGTGTAATAAAAATAGAAGATGAAATTTTGAAAATTGAAATTAGTATTAGAAGTTCAAATGTAGATGAAGAGAAAAAATATATTGATATTGTAAATGAATTATCAAAAGATATGGAATTTAAATTAATAGATAGAAAACCTTTCTTTTCATTTAAAGAAAATTCACCATTAAGAGATTTGTTAATAAAGAAGTATATGGAACTTTATAATAAAGATGTACAACTACATCATGTTCATGCTGGATTAGAAGGTGGAGTATTTAAAGAACATATAAAAGATATAGATATTTGTGTAATAGCACCTAATTTATATGATATTCATAGTGTAAATGAAAGAGTAGAAATACAATCAGTAAATAGGGTATATAAATGGTTAATAGAGGTTTTAAAAGAACTATAAAAAGAATTATCGACGTGATAATTCTTTTTTGTTTAAAATAATCCAGTTATTTTACCATATGAGTCAATATCCATATTTATATATGCAGGATTTTTAGATAATCCTGGCATAGTCATTATATTTCCCATTAATACTACTATAAATCCAGCACCACTACATAATTTTATATCTTTAACAGTAACATCATGATTCTTTGGATATCCTAATTTTTTAGCATCATCAGATATAGAATATTGCGTTTTAGCAATACATACAGGTAATTTAGAATATCCTAATTGTTCAATTTTATCTATTTTAGCTAATGTATTATTATCATATATTACATTATTAGCATGATATATATTTTTGCTTATAATATCTATTTTATCTTTTATACTAATATCAAGATTATATAATAATTTAAAATCAGTGGGTTTATTACAAATATTTATAATTTTACGTGCTAAATCAATAGCACCATCACTACCTAATTTATGAGATTTACATATTTCAAACTCACAATTTAAATTTTGTACAAAATCTCTTACATATGATATTTCATTTTCACTGTCAGTTTCAAAATTATTTAAGCAAACTATTATGTTTGAAGAATATTGTTTCATATTTTCTATATGAACTTGTAGATTACATATACCTTTTTCTAAATATGATATGTTTTCATTTTTTAACTCTTCTTTAGGACACCCTCCATTATATTTTAAACTTCTAATCGTAGCATTAATAACTATACAATTAGGTTTTAAGTTTCCAGTACGACATTTTATATCAAAAAATTTTTCAGCTCCTAAATCTGATCCAAAACCAGCTTCTGTTACAACATAATCACTAAGTGTTAAAGATAATTTAGTAGCTATTAAGGAATTACATCCGTGTGCTATATTAGCAAAAGGACCACCATGTATAATAGCAGGATTATTTTCTAATGTTTGAACTAAATTTGGTTTTATGGCATCTTTTAATAATAATGTTAGTGCTCCTTCAATTTTTAAATCTTTAGCTAATATTGGCATACCTTTAGTGTTATATGCTATAAATATGTTTCCTAATCTATATTTTAAATCATCCAAATCTTTAGCTAAACAAAGTATAGCCATAATTTCAGATGCTACTGAAATATCAAATCCATCATTTCTTTTATATTCATTATCACTAGATACTATTATATTTCTAAGAGCTCTATCATTAATATCCATACATCTTTTAAATGAAATTGTATTTATATCTATATCTAAGTCATTACCTTGAAATATATGATTATCTATAGCAGCACAAAGTAAGTTATTACATGAAGTAACTGCATGGATATCTCCAGTAAAGTGTAAGTTAATATCTTCCATAGGAATAACTTGTGAGTATCCACCACCAGTTGCGCCTCCTTTAATACCAAACACAGGACCTAGTGAAGGTTCTCTAAGTGCTACAATACTAGAGTATCCTAGTTTGTTAATAGCATCATTTATACCTATACTCATAGTGGTTTTACCTTCACCATATGGTGTTGGATTAATAGATGTAACAAGTATTAACTTACCATCTTTAGTTCCACTTACATTTGATTTTATCTTAGCTTTATTATTACCATATAATTCTAAATCATTACTACTAATATTTAATTTACTTGCAATATATTCAATATCTTTTATATTACACTCATGTGAAATTTCAATATCTGATTTCATAATGTCACCTCTAATAAATTATATCATAACTTACTTTACTTTAAAATTAACTTATACTATAATATTTAGAAAGGGTGATTTGATGACTAATATTGTTGAAATTAAAAATCTAAATAACGGCGATAATATATCAGATTTTTCATTAAATATAAAGTTAGGATCATTTTCAACAATACTTAGTTCAAATAGTATTGTTAAGGATTATTTAATTGATTACTTATCAGCAAAAAAAGTTCCTAAATCATATGTTAAAATTTGTGGTGTTTTTTTAAACTCTAAAAATATAAAAGAAATAAGAAAACATGTTTTAATTTTAGGTGAGAATCCAGATAACTTTTTTATATGTAATACTGTATTAGAGGACATAAATTTCTTTTTAAAACATAATGGTTTAAGTGATTTGGAAATAACCTCTAAAATAAATAATTTTGTAAGAGATTTTGATGTTGAAAAAATACTAAACTTATCACCAACATTGTTGTCTTGTGGGCAAAAACAATTAATCGCTATTTTTTTAGCTACATCAGTTAAAACCGATTTATTAGTACTTGATAATGCTACTACAATGCTTGATTTTAATACTAAAGAAAAAGTATATGATATTTTACATAAATTAAATAAAAATAAAACAACTATAATAAATTTTACAAATGATAGTGAGGATATTCTTAAAGGAGTAGAAGTAATTTTATTAAAAGATAATAAGATTATTATACAAACACCAGTTAAAAATATGTTAAATGATGTAAAGATATTTACAGATAATTCAATAAGGTTACCTTTTATTATTGAATTATCTGATAAACTTAGTTATTATAACATAATAAATAAAAGCTATACTGATATTACAAAGTTGGTGAATGATTTATGGAAATAGAACTAAAAAATATTAGTTATAGAAAAATTATAAAGAAAGTTAATGTAACAATACCAACTAGTAAAATTACTTGTATAATAGGTCCTATTGGAAGTGGTAAGACAACACTACTTGAACTTATTAAAGGGATAAAAACACCTACTAGTGGTAGTATATTGATTGATGAAAATCAAAAAATTAGTTTTACAAAACAATTTCCTGAAGAACAATTTTTTTATAAAACAGTAAGAGAAGAGTTAGAAAAAAATTTAAAAATATTTAATTATAATGAAGAGAAAATAAATAAAAAAATAATTGATTCATTTAAAATGGTCCAAATGAAAGAAGAATTGCTAAGCAAAGATCCATTAACACTAAAAAGGGACGATATGAAAAAATTATCACTTGCATTATCGTTATGTATTAACCCTTCAGTTTTAATTTTAGATGAACCAGTTTCAAATATGAATTATTTAGATAAACAAAATGTGATAAAATTATTAAAGACAATAAAAAGAAAGTATAATAAAACTATTATAATTGCTACTAATGATATAGAATTTGCACATTTAATTTCTGATTATGTAATTGCTATTAATAATGGACAAATAATTCTTGAAGGGGATAAATACAAAGTATTTAAAGAATATGATTTATTGAAAGAGAATAATATTAGTATTCCTAAAATTATAGAGTTTGAATCCATTGCTTTAAGAGAAAAAAAGATAAAATTAGGTTATAGAGATGAAATTAATGATTTAATCAAAGACATTTTACGTAAAAAGGAAGTTTAAGTATTTTGGAGGATATGTATGAGGTATTTTATAACTTTTTCTTATGATGGTACTATGTATAAAGGATTACAAAAACAACCAGGTGAAAAAACAATACAAGGTGAGTTAGAAAATGTTTTAACTAAAATAAATGGTAATAAAGAAGTGGTATTATCTGCTACAGGTAGAACAGATGCTGGGGTTCATGCTTTAAATCAAAAGGCACACTTCGATTTAGAAAAAGAATATGAACTTAGTAAGTTGCGTGATAGCATAAATAAGATGTTACCTGGTGATATATATGTAAAAAACGTAGAACGTGTTAATGATAATTTTCATGCTAGATTTGATGCTAAGGCTAAAGAGTATATATATAAAATTAATATGGGAGAGTATAATCCTTTGGAGAAAAATTATGTATATCAATATAATAAAAGATTAGATGTTTCAGAAATGGAAAGAGCATTAAAATATCTTGAAGGAGAACATAATTTTAAATCATTTACAAAAAGTACAGATGAAATTCAGGATTATACAAGAACAATTATTCAAGCAACTCTAATTAGAGATGTAAAAAATGTAAATGAGATAGTTATATCTTTAATGGGAGATGGATTTTTAAGATATATGGTTAGAAATATAGTAGGACTATTAATAGAAATAGGAGAAGGCAAAAGAAAAAGTGAAGAAATATATTCTATATTAGAAGCAGAAGATAGGGAAGCTGCAGGTAAGACTGCACCACCTAATGGACTTTATTTAAAGGATATCTTCTATTAATAAGAGTAATACTCTTATTTTTTTTTAATATAATTAATTATGAGAAATGCAATAAAGTATTATTATAATATAGATGTTGATGAACTTGATTATGATAATAGAGAGTATATATTTGATAATTATATGTTAAAGGAATTAACAAGAGATGTAGACATAGAACTATATAATTTTTTTATATCTAATAATATTTATATAGATAGAATAATAACAAATAAAGATAATTCTATGGCAACTGTTATTGATGGGAAAAGATATATACTTTTACAAAATGATAAAAAAGTTGATTTAAATTTAAATACTATAAATAATTATGATATAGAATTCAATACAGATAATAAAAAGAATTGGTGGGAACTTTGGGAAAGGAAAGTAGACTATTATGAAAAAACGTTTGTAAAAAATTTAGATAAAGAATTTTTAGAGACTTTTCCATATTATATAGGATTAAGTGAATTAGCAATAAGATTATGTAAGGAGAATAAGGATGATTATACATATAGTATAAGTCATGAAAGAATTAATTCAAAAGATTTTTATAGTCCAGATAATATATTAATTGATTATAAGGTTAGAGATGTTGCTGAATATATAAAAATATCTTTTTTTGAAGATAAGTTAGATTTTGATGAAATAATTAATTATATTAATACTACTGTTTTAAAAAAAGGTGATTACATCTTATTATTTGCTAGACTTTTGTTTCCAACATATATATATGATTGTATTGAAAATAATTATGATACTAAAAAATATATATCTAGGATTAATCAATATGAACAATTTTTAAACAAAATTTATTCTTTAATTACTACAAGAACATATATTCCTAAAATTTATTGGTTAATAAAAATAGCGTAGATTTGATATGAACCCCGTTTCTTGGACATAAGAAACGAGGTTTTTATATGAGTAAATTAAATTATGAAGATAAAATAAA
>CANPVU010000012.1 GCA_947581765.1 uncultured Bacilli bacterium | reverse complement strand
AAAGATATTTTTATCTTCAATATTTAGTAAATTTAAGATATAATTATTTATAGACATAAGTTTCGATCCTTTCAATGGTTTTTCGTCAATTACATTGTATCAAACTTATGTCCTTTTATGAAGTAAAATAGTGTTAGTGATTTTTTCTCACCAACACTATTTATAATACAACCTTAAGAGAAACTATGTTTTTCTCTTTTTTATTGCAATTAAATAGTATAGTTATTACTTTTACTTATAAGAGTAATTATTTTTCAGATTAATTTGTAGAACTCTAGTATTTAAGTTCTTTTTTTTCATTTATGAAAATATGCTTAAATGAGGAGGAGAAATGGTAAATAATTGCTATTCAATTGATATTGCAAAAAAAGAAATACAAAAAGCAATAATCAATGAACTTTGTAAGAAAAGTATTATAGATTTTTTTGAGTGTAATAATATCATAAAGAGGTTAGATGAAGATATTATTAAATTAAAAAATAAACAAAAGATTGATAAAGATATGAAAAAAATGTTAGTTAAAATTGCAATATAAAGGAGTTGAGAACGATGTTACTTAATTTGTATGAAATAAGAAACGTACTATCAAAGGGTAAAAAAATTTATGATTTGCCACTTCGAGTTACTTTTTATGCTCGTGTTTCAACAGAGCGAGATGAACAATTAAATTCACTGGAAAACCAAGTAATGTATTTTGAAAATTTTATTAAATCACAGGATAACTGGATTTTTGTAGATGGTTATGTTGATGAGGGAATATCAGGTACTAGTGTAAATAAAAGAGATAATTTTTTAAGAATGATAAATGATGCCAAAGGAGGTAAGTTTAATTTAATATTAACAAAAGAAATATCAAGATTTTCTAGAAATACAGTTGATAGTATTCAATATACTCAAGAATTATTATCTTTTGGAGTAGGTATATATTTTCTTAACGATAATATTAATACCTTTGATTCAGATTCAGAACTTAGGTTAACTATCATGTCAAGTATTGCACAAGACGAGATTAGAAAATTATCAGAAAGAGTTAGATTTGGTTATAAAAGAAGTATTGAAAAAGGTATAGTACCAGGTAATAATAATTTCTATGGTTATAAAAAGAATAAAGGAAAATTAGAAATTGTAGAAGAGGAAGCTGAGCTTGTTAGGTTAATTTTTAATGAGTATAGTAAAGCTCAAATGGGAACAACTAAATTAGGTTATTATTTATATAATAAATACAATATAGTTAGTAAAACTAATAGACCTTTAGCAGGCACAGTTATAGGAAAAATAATTAGAAATCCTAAATATAAAGGATATTTTTGTGCTCATAAAGAAACTACTATTGATTATCATTCTAAAAAAAGGATTAGGTTTAAACCAGAAGAATGGATAATTTATAAAGACAATGTTACTTGTCCTCCAATAGTATCAGAAGAACTTTGGGAAAGATGTAATGAAATAATAAATAAAAATTCTAATAATTGTAAATGTAATACTAGAACAAATATGAAGTATGCATTATCCGGAAAAATAAAATGTTATCATGATGGAGCTTCTTTTATAAGAGGTAGTTATAAAAATAAAAAAACTGGTGTTGAAAATAAATATTGGGGATGTTCAAATTATAGAAAATATGGTAAAGCTAAAACTAATGGTTGTCGAACTCCAGTTATTCACTATGAAGAATTATTAAATATATTTAAAATAGTTGCTAACAATATTTTGAATAACGAAAATGATATGATGATAGAAATATATAATTTAATTAATGAAGCGCAAAGTAAACTAGATTGTTCAAAAGAGATTAATAAAATAGATAAGAAAATTGATGAAATAAAAAGTGCTAGAGTGGAACTTATTAATATGAAGGCTAGAAAAGAAATAGACAGTGAAGAATATAAAATTCAAAGAGAAAAATATAATTCAAATTTATATATTTTAGAAAATAAAAAGAATAATTATTTATTAATTAATAAAAAAGATAATTATAAAGGTAATATAAAGAAATTTAATAATAAAATTAAAAGTATAATTTTAGATGATGATGAATCTGTATTTAGAATAATTGGAAGTATAATAGATAATATATATGTTGAAAAACTAGAAGATAACATACATAAAATTATGTTACATTTTAAACTTAATATACTTAGCTACGATAATGGTAGCTTAAATTTAGATGATTTTTTACTGCTTTTTAGTAATCACAACAGATGCTGTAGTTGCACTTGCAGAAAAAATAGGTGGAACTGAAGAAAATTTTGTAAAAATGATGAATGATAGAGCAAAAGAGTTAGGACTTAAAAACACAGTTTTTAAAAATTGTCATGGTTTACATGAAAATGGACACTACTCATCTGCAAATGATATGGCAATAATAGCAAAAGAATTAGTTAAACATCAAAGAATATTAGATTATAGTTCAATATATGAAACATATCTTAGAAAAGGAACAGACAAGCAGATTTGGCTAGTTAATACAAATAAATTAGTAAGATTTAAACAGGGAGTAGATGGACTTAAAACAGGATATACTAAAGAATCTGGTTATTGTTTAACAGCTACTATGAAAAAAGATAATATGAGAGTAATAGCAGTTGTTATGGGAGAACCAGATAGTTCAACTAGAAATGATGAAGTAAGTTCTATGCTTGATTATGCGTTTGCACAATATGCATTAGATACTATATATACAAAAGATAGTGTAATAGATAATTTAAAACTTGATAAATCTAATATGGACAGTGTAGAAGTAGTACCAAAAGAAGATATAACAGTACTTTATAAAAAAATGGATGGTAAGAAAAATATTACTAATGATATAAAATATGATAAAGTTCCTGCAAAAATAAAAAAAGGGGATGTAATAGGTAAAATTATAATAAAAGATAATGATAAAGAAATAAAAAAAGTAGATATAACTGTAAATAAAGATGTAGATAAAGCTAGTTATATAGATTTATTTATGAAAAACTTAAAAGATATAATAGTTGGTAGTATAACTATTAAATAATCATCATATATATAAATTGTTTCTTCAATATATTTATGCTATACTAAAAAAAATAGATATAGTATTAAGAGGTAATTATGCTAAAAGTAATGAATGATGAAAAAAAAGTTATTATATCAGATGACATAAAAGAAAAATTAGAATATATTTTAAAAAATTTAAATCCAATGTTTTACGCTTTAAAGCAAATAGAAAACGAGATTAGTATTAATTTATTTTATGAAACAATAAATGATATAATATCTAGTGATATATCAAAGTTTCAATTATATAAAGATGATAATATAAAATTAAAATCTAATATTGATGAGGTTAATAATATAATAGAACAATATAACCAAATGCTTCCAAAAGAAAATAGAACTTACGAAAATATTTACTCATTAAATGAAGAATCATTGCTTAAAATAATTGATATTATATATAAAATATGTAATGAAAAAAATAAATGTTTTTTAATACGTGATTTAATTAATGCAAAAAATAATTTAATAGAAGATATGAGATATTTTGTAAATGAAAATGATATCTTAAGATTTGAAAAAATATATGATGAAGCTATTAAAAATAAAGATGTAGAAAAAATGAAGTTAATGCTTTCTAAGGTACAAGAAGCAACTTTAATAGAGTGGGAAAATTATTTTCAAAACTTAGATGATATGAATGATGATAATTTTGCATTTATTGGTCATAGTACTAGTTCTATTCTATTTAAAGGAGATTTTTATAGTACTTATATATCAACTTCATTATTTAATCAAGATTTAACAGATACATATAGATCAGGATTTGGTTTTATATTTGCTCCTAAAGGAATAAAGGGTGCTAATAGTAATGATATGTATGTAGATAATTATGTAACAGATGATAACATGTTACTTAATTATAGTTCTATACCAATAATTAATCATCCACAAAAACTAATTGATGAATGTTTAAAATTAAAAAAACAAAATATAGATAATAATAATGATAAAAAAGTATATAGTGAAGTTATAATTGAAGGTTTTGAACCAATTGGCATATTTTGTTTTACTGATGGTTCTAAAATGTTTGACCCAAACTATAGAAATGCTAAAGAACTAGAGAAAAATTTTCCACACTTAAAAGTATATACATTTGATGTAATGAAAAGAAAAAAAGGCTTTGAATTAGAAGAAATGAAATTAAATTTAATTAATAATTTGGAATTTAAATTTAAAAATTCTTTTAAGATAACTAAAGATATGTTACCAATGTATGATTATTTCTTTGAAGAATTTGAAAAATTAAAACAAAAAGAAAATTATGATGAAGCACAAATAGAACAAATATTTAAAGAAAATGATAGATTATTATCTATATTTGATAAAGAGCCTGAAATGTTATTTAATGGAACATATGATGATAGAAAAATAAAATATATATTAGGTAAAAATGTAAAATATAGTATTGAATATATATTAAGTGGTAAATCAAGAGCATTTTTAATTAATAATTTAAAAATATTATATCCATATAAAGATAAATTAAATAAGTATTATGATGGATTAAGTGAACTTGTTGAATTAGTTTCTAAGATAGAAGTAACTGATGAAATGATGGAACAAATAAATAGTCAAAATAATTTAAATCTTTATGTTATTTCAAAATGTATAGTTAAAACTGCTATAGAAAACGCTAATTTAAGAGAGGCTAAAGGAAGAGAAAAATTACAAAGTTATCAAGATGAATATGATAAATTACTAAGTGAGTATAAAAGAAGAATTGATATTGAAAATAAATATAAATACTTTAGTAAAATTTATGAAAAGAGATTTTATGAGGATATAATAAGAGATGATTATAATCGTTTACTAAGTGATATTAATGGATCGGAAACTAAATGTAATAATTTAAATGAACAATTAAATATAATAGAAAAAGAAATAGAAGAATTAAGTAAAAGGAACTCTTTAATTATGGCTTTATCATATGATGAACAAAAACTACATAAAGATGGTTTACAAGCAATTGATAAAATAAATTTAGAACTATCTAATTTGAGAAAACATCCATTAATTAATTCTAAAAAAATAAAACAGTTAGAGAAAAAAATAAAAGAGATACTTATAAATGATGATATAGTAAGAGAAGAATTTGAAAAAAGAAAAATAAATACTTGTAATGAAAATGATTCTAAAAAAGGTAGTTTAGAAATTAGAAGAAGCTATCTAGAAGAAGAGTTAAATTATTACAATTTAGAAATTGAAAAAAATCATCAACAACTAATTTATATAAAAAAACAAATGAAAAAATATTTTAATTGTGATTCTATAGAACAGATTCATTTAGCTGTTGTGGAAGCAACAAATTTTATAGAAAATGAATATGATGTGAATAATCAATTCTATTTACAGGATTTAGTAAATAAAATAAATAAACTCAAAATTTTGTTAGAACAACAGAAAAATGATGTAGTGTTTATTCAAAAAGAAAAAGATGTAATTAAAAAAGTTGTGTAAATAATTCACAACTTTTTTAATTAAATACTAGTAATTTTTTTCAATCGGTTGTAATTAATATATAAATTGTAAATATGAAAACACTTTGTATAATTATGTAAAATGAATATATTTTATAGATGAATGTAAAATTTGACATCTTATTACTTATTATGATACGATAATAACGTATAGTAATGATGGTAACGAGGTGATATTGTGAAGTTGAACCGAAAAGCAATCATAATAGGTGGATTTGTACTATTCGATTGTATATTTGGTGGATTGGTAGTAGGCAGTAGAACGTTGAAAGAAACATCAGCAAATAGTATTACTACTGTTAAGTCATCAGCAAATAATGTTGTTGTTGATAATTTGACAACAGTAGATGATGATATAACTACAATACTAGAACAAGAAATGATATCTCAAGAAGATTTATTAATAGCAGAAGAAATCATGATGAATGAACAACAAACAGCACAAGATGAAGAAGTAAGAGTACAAAATCAAATTAAACAACAACAACTTGAAGAACAAAAACAATTAGCAGAACAAAAGGCTAAAGAAGAAGAACAAAGAAAACAAGCTATAGCTGCGTCTAATAAGGCATTAGAGTTAAAAATGGTACAAGAGGCAGCTAAAAAGCCAGTAGATAAAACTATTATAGAAAAAGGAAATGCAATTGCTAAATATGCATTACAATTTAATGGTAATCCATATGTATTTGGTGGAACAAGTTTAACTAAGGGTGCAGATTGTAGTGGATTTACACAAAGTGTTTATAAACAATTTGGTATTAATTTAAATAGAGTAGCAAGAGATCAAGCTACACAAGGATATGAAGTATCCCTTAAAGATATAATACCTGGTGATTTAGTATTTTATAGTGATGGTGGAAATTCTGTTACACATGTTGCAATATACATAGGTAATGGAAAGATTATTCATGCACGTACACCAGCACATGGTATAGGAATTAATAGTATGTTTATCATGAAAAGATTACATATACGTAGAGTAATAAAATAAGTACTTCTTTTGAAGTACTTATTTTATGTATAAAGCCAAAAATATTTAATGATTATTTATTAAATAATTCTATCCATTCTTTTTGTTTAAAACCGATTAATATATTATTATCTGATACTAATATTGGTCTTTTAACTAACATTCCATTACTTGATAATAACTTTATCTTTTCATCTAAAGATAAAGTTTTTCTTTTTTCTTTTAAATTTAATTCTTTATATACTAATCCTGATGTATTAAATAGTTTATCTATATCTAAGTTATATTTTTCTATCCATTTTTTTATTTCATCAAAACTTGGATTATTATTTTTAATATCTCTATCAGTAAATTCAATATTATTTTCTATTAAAAAATTTTTAGCTTTTTTACAAGTAGAACATTTATTATATTCAATAAATTCCATATAAATCACCAATAGTATTATATCACTAATATATTTGTTATAAAATTTTTTTTATAGTTCATATTAATATTGAGGAGGAAAAATATGACACAAAAAGAATTATTATATTTTGAGGATGCTATTGGACATGAGAAAAATATTATTAAAATATGTCAAAATATTATTGATAATTTAGAAAATGAAGATTTAGTATCTTTTATGGAAAATGAGGTAGAAAAACATACTACTTTAAAAGAGAAATTGTTAAATGTTTTGGAGGAAAAAGCAAATGAATGATCAATTATTAATGGATGAGTATTTATTAATTTTAAAAAGTACTATTGAAGTATATGTACATGGTACATTAGAAAGTTCAAATAAGGATATTGAAAATACTTTAAAAGAATGTTTAGATGAAATTATTATATCTCAATCTAATACATATAAGAAAATGACAGAATTTGGTTGGTATCAAATTAATAATATAGAGAAAAATACTATTAATCAAACATTAACCAAGGTTCAAAGTTCTAACTAAGAATTAGAAAATTATCTAATTCTTTTTTTTAAATTATGCTAAAATATCATTAGGTGATTTTATGGTTATTGATGTAGATGATTTTAATTTAAAAGATACTGTTACTTGTGGACAAATATTTAGATTTAAAGAAGAGGATGATAATTCTTATACAATTATTTTAAGTGATAGAGTTGTAAACTTGAAATTAAATGGAAATAAGCTAACTGTTGATTCTAATAATATGGATGATATAGAAAATGTAGTAAGAAAATATTTTGATCTTGATTTTGACTATAAAAGTATAAATAAACTATTACTTGAAATTGATAACTCTAATAAAAATATTATAGATAGTTGTTTTGGACTTAAAATGATTAATGAACCTAGATTTGAAGTTATGATAAGTTATATATTATCTGCTAATAATGGTGTACCACAAATTAGAAATGCACTAGATAATATATCAAAAAAATTTGGTAAAAAAGTAATATTTAGAGATAAAGAATATTATTTATTTCCTAGTATTTATGATCTAAAAGATGCTAGTATAGATGATTATAGAATGTGTAAAGCAGGATTTAGAGATAAATATATATATGAGATTGTTAATAAAATAAATAATAAAGAATTTGATATAGATAAAATAGATAATATGGATAGTAAAGAAGCTTTAGAATACCTTATGACAAATAAAGGAATAGGGGAAAAAGTAGCAAGTTGTATACTTTTATTTGGATATCATAGATTTGATGTTTTTCCAATAGATACTTGGGTAAAAAAATATATGAAAAGTAATTATAATACTGATAATGTTAAAGAAATAAGAAAAATTATGGAGGATAAGTATTCTAATAATTGTGGATTATTTATACAATATATATTCAATTATAGTAGAAATAAAAGTAATTAAAAATACATGATAGTTCATGTATTTTTTAGTCCATATAATATATTGAATCTAGATTTCTATAATCCTGGTTATAATCAAAACCATATCCAACAATAAATTTATCTTCTATAGTAAACCCATTATAATCAACTGGTACATCTACAACTCTATTTGCTTTTTTATCTATTAAAGTACAAATCTTTAAACTTTTTGGATTCTTACTTAATAAGTGTTCTCTTAAATAACTAAGTGTAGTACCACTATCTATTATATCTTCAATTATAAGTACATCTTTTCCTTCTATAGCATTTGATATATCTTTATTAAGTTTAATTTTACCAGTAGAATTTGTACCATCATAACTAGATACTTCTATAAACTCATATCTAACATTAGATTTAATCTTTTTTGTTAAGTCTACAGTAAATATAACAGCACCCTTTAATACACACACCGCAACTATTTCTTTATTTCCATAATCATTACTAATTTCATCAGCAAGTTCTTGTATTCTTTTATCTAATTGTTCTTTACTAATTAATTTTTCCATATAATCACCAAGATAATTATATTATAAATTAAAAATAATTAAAAGAATATCGTAGTATTTGTTAAGAAAATAATTTTATTTTACAATATAAAAAATTATGATAAAATATTTTTGCAAGTTATATGGAGGAGATATTATGAAGTATTTAGTAATATCAGATATACATGGTGTATATGAGTATGCTAAAAAAATAGATGAAATATATATAAAAGAAAATCCAGATAAAATTATTTTATTAGGAGATTTATTTTATAATAATTTATCTAGTAAAAATAATGATGTTGAGTTAGTATATGAAATACTTAATAAATATAGTGATATAATATTGTGCACTAATGGTAATTGTGATACACCTAAAGATTATGAAAAGTGTAAATTTAAATTTGAAAATAATATAAGTATAGTTATTGGTAATAAAAGATTTTTCTTTACTCATGGGGATAAATATAATATGTATAATATACCAGATGAAATAGATATATTAGTATATGGACATTATCATCAACATTATATAAGAAAAAAAGATAATATATTATGTGTTAATCCAGGTTCTCTTAGTATGCCAAGAGGATATTGTTACAATAGTTATTTAACAATAGATGATAGTAAATTTACTATAAAGGATATAGAAGGTAATATTATAGATGAATATAGATATTAAGACACAAATGTTTAAAACATTCTAATATTTATGTGGTTTAATATTTGTTGACAGGGGGAGGAAAATTATGAAAAATAAAAAAGAGTGTTTAATTTTATATAAACAAATTATTTTGTATGCTAAAGAGCAGGAGAATTTAAGAAAACAAGCAATAGATTATTTAGATAAGCAAACTAATGATAAGTTTAATATTTATAATTCTCAAGAAGTACAAAAAAATAAAGTTAAAGTTCTAACATTAGGTTCTAATCATTTATTATAATTTGACTAATAAATTAAATTATTGTAATATACTTCCTGATTTTTAAGGGGATATTATGGAAGCAATTAATAAATGGAAAAAAATGTTATCGAGTTATAAAAAAATAAAATATTCTGATGCAGTAAAACTAAGTATATATATTCATACAAATGAAAATTCGAAAAAAATTCAAAAAACAAGAGAATATCTAATTAATTCAACGTTTTTACAAGTACTTGATTATCTTGAAAGTATAGGTATATTACGTTGCATGAAAAAAGAAGAACAATTAGAAGAATTAATATCATCAAGTTATATTAGATGGATTCAAATAATAGATGGTAGAAGACTTGAAAAAACAACTGCATATTCTATAGTAATAAAAGAAATATTTGATAATAATTTATTAGAGTATATGGGAATACAAGATTATAAAATATATGATACTTTAGGTGTTGAGCATAGAAATTTTTGCAAAATTATATATTGGTTTATTGAAAAAATACGTATTGAACAAAGTGTAAGTTTAGATGAATTAAATAAATTTATAAATTCTATGGGATTTAATATTACAGAAAAACAATTAAAAGAGTTAAATAGTATTTTATTAAATATGTATGAATTATTTTATGATGAACCATTAGGTGTTTTAACAGTTAGTTCTTCTACTATAGAAATATATATTTATGTTATTTTATATGAAGCTACATGTTTATTACAAGCTAATATTGAAAAGATTAGTTTAAATTATGAGGATGCTATTATAAGTAAATTATCATATGAAGAGTTAAAAAATATAATAAATCATTATAGTAAATTAAATGATATAGAAAAAGATGTAATAGCTAAAAGAAATGGTTTTGAAAATAGTGAAAAGTTATCAAGAAATGAACTTGCTGTTAAGTATGGTTTAACAAGTGAGAGAATAAGACAAATAGAACAAAGAGCGTATGAAATATTAATGGATAGTCCTGATGTAAAGAGGTATAAAAAAATCTAGGTTTCTAGATTTTTTTGTTGTCAGTGTATATTGTAAATTTTTATTATTATGATATAATTGATAATAGGTGAATAGTATGATAAATAAGACAAAAGTAATTTCTACTGTTGGTCCAGTTACTGCTGAAAAAGAACAAATAAAAAGATTGATGTTAAATGGTACAGACGTAATACGTATTAATATGAGTCATGCAGATTATAATTTTTGTCGCAATGTTGTAGAAAGTGTTAATCAATTAAATGAAGAATTAAAAATGAATGTAGCACTTTTAATGGACATAACAGGTCCTGAAGTTAGAATTGGAAAATTTGTAAATGGAGAAGCATTTTTTCGTAAAGGAGATAGGGTAAGAATATATATGGATGAGGTATTAGGAGATAATACTAAGTTCTCAGTATCTTATCCAAAAATGATACAATATGTAAAATATAATAGTATTATTAACGTAAAAGATGGTCTTATGCAAATGGAAGTAATAGAAATATTACAAGACTTCTTTGTATGTGAAGTGTTAAATGATGCTATTATAGGTAGTAATCAAAATATATCAATTTCAGGAGTAAAATTTAAACTTCCATTTTTATCATATAAAGATGAAGCAGATATAACTATGGCACATAAACTAAATTTTGATTTTATATCTGTTCCATTCGTAGAATGTAGTAAACATATTCTAGCAATTAACGATTTGTTAATTAATTTACAAAATGAACATATAAATATAATTGCAAAAGTAGAAACAGAAGATGGAGTAAATAATATAGATGAAATAGTACGTGTAGCTGATGGAATAATGATAGCACGTGGTGATCTTGGGGTATCTGTTTCAATGGAAAGAGTACCAGGAATACAAAAGAAACTTATTAAAAAAGCACATGCATCAGGAATTGTTAGTATTGTTGGTACAGAACTTATGTCATCCATGGAAAAAATGGCAAGACCGACAAGAGCAGAAGTAAGTGATGTAGCTAATGCAGTATTAGATGGTGCAGATGCAATTATGTTATCTGGGGAAACTACTATTGGTAAGTATCCTATAGAAACACTTAAATTGGTAGAAAAAATAATTAAATCTGCAGAATTAGATATAGATTATGAAGAATACTTAAATACAAATAATTTAACAAATGATATTACTAGTATAATATCTATGAATGTAGCAAGTGCTGCAATTAAAATTAAAAGTTGTGCTATAATAGCGCCTACTAATAGTGGTTATACAGCACGTTTAATGAGTAGATTTAGACCTTGTTGTCCAATTATTGCAGTTAGTCCTAATAGAAATATAGTAAAATCGTTACAATTAAACTTTGGTGTAACTCCTGTATTAATAGAAGAACTAAATTCATTTGATAAAATAATCGAGTTATCTAAAGATATAACATTAAAGTTAATTTCTACACAACCAGGTGATAAAGTAATAATTACAGGTGGATATCCATTTAATGAAGTAAAATATACAAACTTTATGAAAATAGAAGAATTATAGAATAGGGTGATAACATGTATGATTTAGGCGATCAATTTGTAATGGACATGAATTCAGCATTAGCTAATGCTGCTAGTGTTTTACAAGGAAATAAATATAGAATTACAGTATTAACTGAAAGGCTTGTTAGACTAGAGTATAATGAAAATGGAAAATTTGAAGATAAACCAACAGAATTAGTATGGCATCGTAATCTACCAAAACCAGAGTTTAATGTTATTAATAATAAAACTAATTTAGTAATTGAAACAAAATATTTTACATTAACTTATGTTAAAGAAGCACCATTTACAGGTACTCCTTTAAATAAAATGGCAAACTTAAAAATAGATTTAATGGGTGTTGATAAAACATGGTATTATGGTCATCAAGAAATAAAAAACTTTGGTACACCTCTTCTTCAGAAAAATGGTGCATCTGATGATGATCCATTATACAATATGCATGGATTATATTCAATAGATGGATTTGCTTGTATTGATGATTCATCTGATATGGTATTTAATGCTAGAGGAAATTGTGTTGAACGTCAAAATAAAGAAATAGATTTATATGTATTTATGTATGGTGTTGATTTTTCTTTAGCACTTAAAGATTACTATACAATAACTGGATATCCTGCATTAATACCAAGATATGCACTAGGAAACTGGTGGAGTCGTAATGATACATATGATGATGCTAGTATAGATTTACTTATGGAAAATTTTGATAACCATAAAATACCTATATCAGTATTAATGTTAGATAAAGATTGGCATATAAGAATAAGAGAAAATGATAAAAGATTACGTACAGGATTTACTTTTAATGGAGATTTATTTAAAAATCCTTCTAATCTAGTTAAAAGACTTCATGATTCTGGAATAAGATTAGGAGTAAATATTAATCCAATAGAAGGATTTTATCCAATAGAAGCATTTTATAAAACTGCTGCTAAATATTTACCAGCTCAACCAGAAGGTGGTATTCCATTTAACGTATATGATCCAAAGACATTAGATGTATATTTAAAAGTATTTATTCATCCACTAGATAACTTTGGAATAGATTTCTTTTGGATTGATTGGTATGATAAAAAGAGAACTAATGAATTAACATTATTAAAACATTATCATTTCTATGATATGAAACGTGTGTATAAAAGACGTCCTATGATATATGGATACAATTCAGGTGTAGCAGCTCATAGATATCCAGTTTTATATGCTGGTAAGAGTGTAGTTAGTTGGGAGACATTAGCTAATGTACCATACTTTAATGGACGTGCATCTAATTTAGGTATTAGTTGGTGGAGTCATGATATAGGGGGATATTTTAATGGTACAGAAGATAATGAATTATATGAAAGATATATTCAATTAGGTACTTTCTCACCAATATTAAAACTTAGTGCAGACGCAGGAAGATTTTACAAACGTGAACCATGGAGATGGGATGTTAGAACATATGCTATTGCTAGTGAATATTTAACATTAAGACATAGATTAGTACCTTATTTATATTCTGAGGCATATCGTTATTATAAATATGGTATACCTCTAATACAACCTGTATATTATCAGTATCCAGAGTTATTTGATGATCAATTATATAGAAACGAATATTCATTTGGTAGTCAATTCTTTATTTGTCCAATAACAATAAAAAAAGATTCTGTCATGAACAGAACTATACATAAATTCTATTTACCAGAAGGTGTATGGTTTAACTTTAGAACTGGTAAGAAATATTTAGGAAAAAGGAAGCATGTATCATTCTTCCGTAGTGAAGAGTATCCAGCATTTGTTAAAGCAGGTGCTATTATACCTATGTCTATACATAAAAATATTAATGATACTACACCACCTAAGACTTTAGAAATACAAATATTCCCAGGAAAGAGTAATTCTTATAAATTATATGAAGATGATGGAGTAAGTGATTTATATTTAAAAGGTTATTCTATTACTACATTAATAGATTATAACTATTTACCAAATAACTATACAGTTATAATTAGACCAGTAGAAGGAAAAACAGGAATTATACCTGATAAACGTAATTATAAAATTAGATTTAGGAATACTAAAAAATCTAATGATGTTCAAGCTTATATTAAGTCTGATAAAACTGCATGTACAACGTATATAGATGGACCAGATTTCATAGTAGAATTAACAGATATTCCAACAACAGAACAATTAACTATAAATTGTAAGGGTAAAGATATAGAAATAGATGCTATTAGAATAATACTAGAAGATGTAGAAGAAATCATAAGTGATTTACCATTACCAACTGCAACAAAAGATTATGTATATAATTTACTTACTGATAAAAATCTTAGTAAAGATAAAAAGAGAATTGAATTACATAAATTAACTAAAGGAAAAATATCAGTTGAAAAGAAATATATTCAATTATTTATAGAATTATTAGAATATATGGATCAAGTACAATAGAAATTATATCTATTGTACTTTTTTTGTGATAAAATAATAAAATGCAACCAAATGTTTACAAAAAACAACTAAAAATTGGTAGAGTGCAACCACAGTTTTTGAAATAATTTTAGTTGAAAGGAGAAAAATATGAGTTTTGGAAATAATATAAAAAGACTTAGAAAAGATTTAAATATGTCTCAAGAACAATTAGCAGAAAAACTTAATGTATCAAGACAATCAGTATCTAAGTGGGAATCTGACATAAGTTATCCTGAAATGGATAAGATGTTACAACTATGTAAATTGTTTAATGTAAATATTGATGAATTATTAAATCAGGATATAGTAGAAGTAAATGATACAAAAGAATCAAAAAAGAATGTTAATAACTTTATAGATAGTATGTTATCTTATATAACTAAAACAGTAGATGTATTTAGTTGTATGAAGTTAAAAGATAAAATAAAATGTCTATTTGAACAATTAGTTATAATATTTATTTTAACTATTATATTTACAATATTAGGATTAATATTAAGTAGTATATTTTCAAATATATTAAATACATTACATATATATAATAGCTTAGGTAATATATTCTTATCTATGTATTTTTTAGTAGCACTAATAATAGGTATAGTAATTATATTACATGTATTTAAAATAAGATATTTAGATTATTATGAAATAGTAAGTAACTTTGATACAAGAGAATATAATGTTGTTGTTGAGGAAAATAATGATAATAATGATGATGATAATAATAAGAAAATAGTAGTACAAAAAAGGGAGGAAAAAATTATTATTAGAGATGAAAAAGATTCTAAATATAAATTTATAAATGGATTGTTAAAATTATTTTTAATTTTTGTTAAAATATTTGTTACATTTTGTTTAATAGGATTAATATTCTCTTTAGTATTTGAAATTATTTTATTAGTTATATCATTTATGTTTGTAAAAACAGGATTATTATTTGTAAGTGTTATTATATCTACATTAAGTGTTATTACAGTAAATATTGTATTTTTAATACTTTGCTATAACTTTATAATTAGTCATAAAAATAAACTAAAGACTTTAGCGCTCATTACACTTTCTAGTATAATAATATTTGGAATAGGTATAGGACTATTTACTATAGGACTAAATGATTTTGAAATAACAAATGAAGTTAATTTAAAATATTATAAAGTAAAAAACATTAATTTAGATATGAGTGATGATTTAATAATTCATTCATATAATATAAAGTATGAAGAAGTTAATTCAGATGATATTGAGATTTTAATTACTTATCCTAAAAATAATGAATTAAGCATATATAATGATAATAATGTATATGAAATAGATCATTATGATAGTGGCGTATTTTCATTTAATAAAGATATAATAGAAATGATAAATAATAAAAAAATATATAATATATTTGACTATAGTGTAGTAATAAAAACTAATAAAGAAAATATTAAGAAATTAAAAGATAATGATAAAAATCAAGAAATTAATTTAAAACAGCAACAGATAAATGATTTAAGAAATAAAATTTATAATTTAGAAGATGAAAACAGTAATTTAAAAAATGAAATAATAGATTTAAAAGATAAATTAAATTATTATAATTCAAATAGTAATAGTAATAATGATATTAGTAGCAATATTAGTTATGAGTAAGTATGCCAAAGCATACTTTTATTTTGATATTTGGTATGTTATAATTTAATAGATAGTAGGTGTATTATGAAAGTAACTAAAGAAAATATGGATAAAACTTTACAACTAATTTTATCTGATGAAATTATTGAAGAAAATACTAAAAATGCAGTAAAAGAACTATTTAGTTCTAATGATGAGAAAAAAATAAATGAAAAAATTTTAAAAAATATAATATTTTTTTGTAGATTTCCAATAGTTAAGGATATATATTTAGATGATGAATATATCGATGCTTGTATATCATGCTTTGATAATTATAATAATTTCCGTTATATTATTGAAAATTTATCTAGTCAAATAGATATAAAACTTTTTTTGAATACAGATAAAATAGTTAATAAATTATTTGAATCAGATACTTTAGTTGACTTTATAGCTTATATGGGTTTATTTAATTTATATGATGAACCATTAAAGGGAAGATTAGTTACTAAGTATTTAGAAATACAAAATATAGATATTCATGTGCTTAGTAGAATACCAAATGAGTATCAAGATGAAATATTAAAAAATGATAAAATAAAAAATGATATATATAATTATCTTATTGAAAGTACAAGTTTAATAAGTTTAAATGAGAATTTAGAATATAAATTATGGAATTTATTTAAATATGATTTTAAAAAATTACCACTGGCTAAAAGAGTAGATATATTTTCAAGTCTTAGTTTAGATGATTTAAAAAAAGAGGCTATAGAATTATTTGAACTTGTAGATGAATTAGATAATATATATTCATTTAATCGTAGTAAAATTACAAAATATATTGATCAAGATAAATTGATACAAATATGTTTAAAAATAAATGCTCCATATGACTTAAGTTCATATGTTTCAGGATTAGATAAGGAACATCAAATTAAACTTATAAATGAACTATTTCAAGGTAAATTAAAGTTCTTTAAAGATTATTCTCTTTTTTCTAGTTTTGATATTGACCTACAAGAAAAACTCTTTGATATTTTACAAGACATGCTTGATGATTTTACAATATATGGTTTATACAAGAAAACTAAAAATATTAAATATTTAGAAAAGTTAAAACAAAAATGTCTTGAAGATGAAAAGTTTTATATTAAAGATTATTTTTATGAAGATGAATTTGTAAAACTTTTATCAGAAGAAGAAAAAGAAATTATAATATCTAAAATAGAAGTGAATGGTTGTATAGTATTTAAAAATCGAGACATTATTAATTATAATGATTATTTCTTTAATATATGTTTTGATAAAAATGTTGAATTTTTAAATAATAATGAATCAAGTATATATATGGGTAGTATAGATTTTATTAATAATCTAAATAAAGAACAACAAGATAAAATAATAAATTACATTAAATTAAATACTTTAATTGATAATATGCTAAGTGATATTAAATTTTTTGAATATATGTTGTCGTATCTTAAAATAAATCCAGATTTTTTCAAAAATAAGAATTTTAGTGAAATTAAGAATAGTTATATAAGTATCAACATTTTACCTAAGATTAGTGAATTATTTGTATATCTAAATGAGGAGCAGATGAGTATTTTTTTCATACCAAGTATACTTGATACATATGAAGAAATAAGAAATTTATTTATTAAAAGTGCATTAAATAATCCAAACTTGGTAAGTAATAAAATGAACTTAAAATATTTTAGTGATCAAGATAAAAAGAATATACTAAGGAATGTAGATATAAGTATTTTAAATGAATTAATTGATAAATCATCTAGTATATTTAAAGAAGTTATTGAAGAAAGATTAGATGAATATATAGATTATTATAATGGTGATTTTTATATTTTTATACCAAATGGTATAGATAGTGTATATTGTATAGTAGACGATGATAAAAGAAAAAAAATATTAGATAAAATAACTAATGTAAAAGTATTAGAAATGTTATTTTTAAATTTAAATAATTCTGAATATAATGTTGATTCATATATATTTTTAGATAAGATATTAAATAACATTAATTTAAAAGAAGAGAAGCTTAATTTATCTAAATATAATGAAGAACAAATTAATTATATATTTCAACATTCTAGTTTTAAAACATTGTTCTTTATAAATTTTAACTATTCAAATAACTTATTAAGAAATAAATTAATGGATCATATAAAAAATGATATAACATTATTATTTGATAAAGATTTATTCGTATGCTTTAATTCATTTTTTTACAATTTACCTATAGAGGATAAAACATATATTGAATCTGAAATAGATAAAGTTATAGCTAAAAGTAATTTGTATAGTAGTTATAGTAGTAAATTAAAAAATGTTAATACTATAGAAAAAATAAATTTTATATATTTAGAACAAAATGGATATTTAGTTAGTGAAAAAAGAGAAATTTTTGATAACCTTGCCCTAGAAAATCCATTTATTTTAGCAACATTAAACCCAATTTTATTAGATGATTTACTATTAAAAATGGGAAGTCATTTTCTAATTAAAACTTCTAAATATCCACTTATTGAAGAGAAATTAGTTAGCTTATATAATAATAAACAAAATATTGAATTACTCGTTAAAATATCTAATTATCTTATAAATAATAATGTAAATAATTTAGTATATGATAAACAAATATCAATTATAATAGAATATTTATCAAGTGAAAAAAATAATATAAAAGATTTTGATTTATCTAGTATTAATGAAAATAATATAAAAGATTTTGTAGATTATGTTTTACATGATTATACTAATATAACAACAGTTTATATATATGGTGATAGAAAAATTTATGATCATATAGAGGAAAAATACAAAATAGGTATAAATAATTTTACGGAAGAAAGATTAAAAAAGTGTGATGAAGAATTTTTAAAGTGTACAGATATTAATGAAATGAAAAATATATATTTCAATAAATACTTTTCTATGACACTTAATGAAGTAACTGAATTTTATAAATCATATGTAGTAAATTATAGTAAGGTATTAAAGTATGCAGAAAATGATACTCCAATAAAATTTATTGAACTTATTAGTAAAATAATAAGTATAGAAGATGAAGTTACTTTAAAAGAATTATATAATAGTACTAAAATAAGTTATGATATTAAAGATAAATATATGATAGAATCAGTTATGCAAAATGCATATTATGCATCATTAGTTAATGATTATGTTAATAAACAAAATGGTACTAAAGTAAATAAAACATTTAAAGATAAAGATGGTAATTTAGTAACACTTGAAATGACTGAACTTTTAGATAATTTTGGAATATTAGTACATAGTACATGTGCATATGGACAAATGCCACTTTTAGATAATGATTACTTTATATCATGGAATAATAATCCAAATACATCTAATCATGGAATATGTACTAGTTATATAACAAATTCTAGTTATGGAACAGCAGCAGTAACTAATAATGGAGTAATGTTTGGATTTACAAAATTAAATAGACAATCAGTAGCTTCATATTCTCCATATGATTTAGCAACTAATAATATGGGATATAATATAGTAAGTAACCATGTACCATTTTATACAACATTAGATGATATACCAAATTATACAAGACATACACATAATGAATTTGACTTAGAAAGAAGAAATGATTCAATAGATCCTAGATTTAGTTGTGTACAACCAGATTGTATAATTATATTTGAAGATATGGATGAAAAAATAAAAGCAAATAGTATAAAAGCATACCAAGACTTTAAAGAATATGGTATAGAATTAAAATTAATATATATGGATAGAGTAAAAATAGCTAATAATGAAGCATCTAAAATAAAAGTAATGATAGATAAATATATTAATAGTTATAATTTAGATGAATTAGCACAAATAATTAATTTATATGAATCTAATATATGTGGATGTGACTTTATAACTGATATAAATAAAGATGAATTATTTATGACAGATAAAGTAAGAGATATAATAAATAATACTATAGAATATATTATCAATATAAATGATATTAACTTAAGAAATGAACAAATAAATAAATTTGTAGACATAATTAATAGTGAACAATATAAGTTTGATTTATTAAATGATTTTAATAAGAAAAGGGCACATAAATTTAAATTAAATGATGAAGTATTAAAACAAAAAATAGAATACTTGAAAAGTTTATTATCACAAAATGAAGTTACAATTGATAAAAAAATATAGGAGATTAACATGGATGAATATAAAGATTTAGAAAATAAATTAAATGAGAGTAATAAACAAATAGATGATATATTAAATAGTACTGTTAATATAAAATATATATGTATTATTAATGATAAGATATTATTACATAATAATTTATTACCAAGTGTTAATATATCTAAAGGTTTAATTAATGAAAATAATATAGTTAGACTTATAAATGATATGTTAAATATAAATATACATAGCATAGATAAATTAGATTTTAAATACTATAATAATTATGATGAAAGATATTATATTATTAATATAAGTAATGATGATATTTTATCTATAAATAGTGATTATACATTTAGTAATATAGATGATATATCTAATAAGAATGAATATGAGACTGTTTATAAACTAAATAAATCTAATAGTTAATTTATAAAATATAAAATTTAAATATTGCATATTTATAAAACATATATTATAATATCAATTAGATGGCGATGAAGAAGAGTAGTAGTAATAAAGTATTATATAGAGAAAAAGTGGTTGGTGAAAACTTTTAATATAATATTATGAACTTACTTTGGAGCTTTTTATATGATAAGTATAATACGTATATCTGCGTTAAAGATTAGAGTGCATAATAGTATTATGAAATAGGGTGGTACCACGGAATATTCGTCCCTAATCATAATACTTTTTTTGTATATGGAGGAGTTATGGAATATTTAATATTTTTTTTAACATCATTTATAATAATATATTTAATATATACTATATTTGTTGTAAGAAAAAAAAGAGCATTAAATAAAATGAAATCTAGTAAGGATATTTTACTGCTGTGTAATATAGGTAAGATAGACATAGAAAAAGTAGAATTTAAAAAAGTAGTTAACTTATTAGCACTTGTTAATTCATTAATAATATCTTTAGTAGCTACATTAGTATTAATTTTAGAAAATTTTGTATCTAATTTTTATGTATGGATAATACTTAGTTGTGTATTAACATTAATACTTTTATTACCATTTATACTTATTGGTTATAAACTAATTGGAAAAATTATAAATAAGAAAGGAAGATAGTATGTATAATTTTAGTGAAATAGAAAAAAAATGGCAAAAATATTGGGATGATAATCAAAGTTTTAAAGTTGAAATGGATGAAAATAAAAAGAAATTTTATATGTTGGTAGAATTTCCATATCCATCAGGAGTAGGGTTACATGTAGGTCATGGTCGTGTATATACAGCATCTGATGTACAAGCAAGATTTAAAAGAGCAAATAACTACAATGTATTATTCCCAATGGGATGGGATGCTTTTGGAGCACCAGCTGAACAATACGCTATAAAAAATCATATACATCCAAGTGAAGCAGTACAAGAAAATATTAAAGTATTTAAAGGACAAATGAAATCATTAGGATTAGCTATTGATTGGTCTAGAGAATTTGCAACAACAGATCCAGAATATTATAAATGGACACAATGGCAATTTTTACAATTTTATAAAGCTGGATTAGCTTATAAAGATGAAAAAGAAATTAATTGGTGTCCAAACTGTAAGATGGGTCTTTCTAATGAAGATGCACAAGGTGGAGTATGTGAAAGATGTGGTTGTCAAACTACTAAGAAATTAAAAAATCAATGGGTACTTAGAATGAGTAATTATGCAGATAAATTACTTGATGGATTAGCTGATACAGAATTTTTAGATAAAGTTAAAACAGCACAAGTTAATTGGATAGGAAAAAGTATTGGAGCATCAGTTAACTTTAAATTAAAAGATACAGATGATTACTTAGAAGTATTTACAACACGTGCTGATACATTATTTGGTGCTACATTCATGGTAGTAAGTCCAGAACATCCATATTTAGAAAAATATAAAGATAAAATAGAAAATATAGATGAAGTAAATAAATATCAAGAAGAAGCAAAGAAGAAAAGTGAAATAGAAAGAACAGATGCTACTAAAGAAAAAACAGGAGTTAAATTAGAAGGATTAGTAGCAATCAATCCAATAAATAATAAAGAAATACCTATATATATAAGTGATTATGTATTAGTAAATTATGGAACAGGTGCTATTATGGCAGTTCCAGCTCATGATGAAAGAGATTATGCATTTGCTAAAAAATTTGGTATTGATATTATTCAAGTACTTGAAGGTGGAGATATAACTAAAGAAGCTTATATTGGTGATGGAGTACATATTAATTCAGGATTTTTAGATGGTCTTGGTAAACAAGAAGCAATAGATAAAATGATTGAATACTTAGAAGAAAATAATATAGGTCATAGTCAAGTAAATTATAGATTACAAGATTGGATATTCTCACGTCAAAGATTCTGGGGAGAACCAATACCTATGATTTATTGTGAAGATTGTGGTTGGGTACCAGTACCTGATGAAGACTTACCAGTAGTACTTCCAAATGTAAGTTCTTATGAACCAACTGATACAGGAGAAAGTCCACTTGCAAATATAGATGAATTTGTTAATTGTAAATGTCCGAAATGTGGTAAGGATGCTAAAAGAGAAACTGATACAATGCCTAACTGGGCTGGTTCTAGTTGGTATTGGTTAAGATATATGTCACCTAAATGTGATAATGCTATCGCAGATATGGATGCTATGAAATACTGGGGTAAAGTAGACTTATATGATGGTGGTATGGAGCACGCAACACGTCATTTATTATATGCTAGATTTTGGAACATATTCTTACATGAACAAGGTTTAGTACCAAATAGTGAACCATTTTCTAAACGTATTAGCCATGGTATGATATTAGGACCAAATGGTGAGAAAATGAGTAAGAGTAAAGGTAATGTAGTAAATCCTAATGATATGATAGAAAATTATGGTGCTGATGCATTACGTACATATGAAATGTTTATAGGAGATTATAGTAAAGATGCAGCATGGAATGAAAATGGATTAAAAGGATGTAAGAAATTTTTAGATAGAGTATGGAGATTACAAGAAGTTTTAAATGATAACGAAGGTTATACTAAAGAACTTGAAGTTATTATAAATAAAACTATAAAGAAGGTATCTGAAGATATAGAAAACTTAGATTATAATACAGCAGTATCTGCACTTATGATTTTATTAAATGAAATAGAAAAACATGATAGTATAACTAAGATGGATTATAGAACTTTAATTACTTTATTAAATCCTTTTGCACCTCATATTACAGAAGAAATAAATGAAAGATGTTCATTAGGAGATACTTTATGTACTAGTAGTTGGCCAATATATAATCCAGATAAAATAATGGATGATACGTATGAAATGGTTGTACAAGTAAATGGTAAAGTAAGAGGTAAAATTGAAGTATCTACTGATTCTAGTGAAGATGAAATGAAATCATTAGCACGTGAAATAGATAATGTTAAAACTCATATAGAAGGAAAACAAGTAGTAAAAGAAATAGTTATTCCTAAAAAATTAGTTAATATAGTTGTAAAATAAAAAGAAGACCAGTTAGAAGTCTTCTTTTTTATATAACTAATCTTTGTTTATATAACTTTTTAAAATATATAATAAATAATGATAATATATGAGTAGACATAATTATAACAAATATTTGCAGATAAACACCTTGTTGTAAATTAAATATTCTTAGTATTATATTATATAAACATATAATAGCAGGATGTATTAAGTAATAATATTTAGATAATTCTCTAAAATTAAAATTAATTTTTTTCTTATTTGGTTTATTAAAATATATAACTGATATAAATAAATAGTATGAAAGAGGTATACAAGATAATAATATATTACTATTTAATCTAGCTGTATCATGTAAAAATATTCCTTCAAAAATAAGAAATATAAAAGATATAATTAATTTTTCAAAACAATATTTTGAATAAACTTTCTTTTTATTTCCAATATAATATCCAAATACTACATAGAATAATCCGAAAAATAAGAAATTTCTAGTAGTAAAGAATATATCATAATAGTGAGATATTATATTTTGTATACTTACTGGTAATACTCCATAATATGTTTCTGTTGCACCAAATAGTAATAAGAAAAATGATATAACAAGTAATATTTTAATATTAAATCTTTTTTTCCATTTATTTAATACAATTAAAGATAAAAGTAGTGCTGGAAAATACCATAAGTGATAATATATACCACTATATAATAAAGCAATAATAATAGCTATTGGAAGTAATAATATAAATAATATAATAAGTATTGGTAAAGATATATTTTGAGGGATATATTGATTTATAAAATCAAAATTATTAATAATTTCTAAAATAATAATAGGAACATATATAATACTCCATATTATATATAATGATATTGTTCTTTTTATATATTCTTTTATATAATTAGGTTTATTTTTTTCTTTAATTGAAATAAAATATCCTGATATTATGAAAAACATGGGGACACATATTCTAGTAATAATATTATTGAATGCTAAATCTAATGAATCAAAAACAGATAAAAATGGTCTTAGATGTAAAATGATAATTAGTATAGCGCATATATATTTTAAGATATCTAAGTTATAATGATTTATATTTTCTTTACTATAATTTTTATCTATATTTCTTTGAATTAATATTGATAAAAAACTAAATATTATTATTAATAAAATAATAGAAATTGGTCTACCTAAATAATTTTCTACTTGAAGAACATTTATATATTTTAAAAATAATATCAATGCACTTATAATTAGAGTAATAATAATCTCTGTTTTATACTTCATTTATATCACCAATCTTCTATTCTTTTATTATATCATTTTTATAAAAAAAGTAGTATAATTATTTTAGGTGATGATATGAGTAGTAAAAGTAATGCAACAAAAAGAGTAACTGGTAAAAAAAATGAAAAAAACGTTAAAGTTATAAATTCAAAAAATGTAAATAAAACTGAAACTAAACCCATAGGCATTATTCTAGATAAGATAAAAACTTTTTTAAAGAAATTATTGATAATTATATTAAAATTTTTAAAGAAATATTGGCAGTTAATAGTTATGAATATAGTTATATTCATATTAACTGTATTTATTGAATCTCAGTACATATATAATTTAAAATTATTAGTATGGTTTTTTAATACTATACTATTTATAGTAATACCTACAATAATATTTACAATTAAATTTAATATTAAGAGTAAAGATATAGTTCTTAGTATACCTATGTTATATATTTTATTTTTAATATTTTTAAACTATTGTACAATAAGAGAACTATATGGAATATCATCTTTAGGATTAGATAAAACACCTAATTATGTGGATGCTATTATGGTAGTATTTGTATTTACTTTGTTTGAATATATACCAGCATTTATAATAAATAAAATAATGAATAAAAATAAAGTAGATAAGAAAGTAAAAACTATTAACAAAAAAAGTTAATAGTTTTTTAGAAGATAATTATTTATTAACCAACATTTCATATTTATTTTAGTGTATGTTATAATTATATATAATGTAAAAAATGTTTTAGGAGATGTTTTAATGAAGAAAATTTTATTATTATTAATATGTGTTAGTATTTTGTTATGTGGGTGCAATTCAAAAAAAGAAACTGATGATTTTGAACATTATGATTTGGTTGGAAAAGATTTAAACCAATATTTTTATACAGATTCCAATGGTAAAAAAGAAGAATATGTTTTAGCAGATGTAACAAAATATCCTTCTGAATCTGCTATTACTGGTTTATTTTATAAAGTTGGTCCTGATGACTATATTTTATTAAACACATTCGAATCTGCTGGAACTTTTGTATATAAATCTACAGCTAAATATCAATTTTATAAAAATAAATTATATGGAGTAGGAAAGGGTCACGGGTCATTTGAAGTTGAATTAAATGGTAGAGATAGTAAATTTAAAGAAATAACTTATACTCTTGATAATCATTCAATATTCCCAGAAAGTATTAGTTCTAAGATTGATGATGATTTTATATATTTATCTGGACTAATGTTTGATGGTGAACATGATATTAGAACATCATTTAAATGTTCATTAATTAATTATCAATGTCAAATTGTTCAAAGCCAATAGTATTTTAATAGCATAATAAAAATCAAGGTATAGATAAACTAATTTAGTTTTCCCTTGATTTTATTTTTATCTTTTAAATATAATTTACAACATTAGTCTTTATTTTTATTTAATTCATCTGGTACATCTGATGAATTAATTTTTTCAACTTTAGTTAAGTTTAAGTCAATTCTCATATAATGCCATTTTTTATAAACATCAAGATACTTGTAATATATATATTTATCATCTTTTCCTAAAGCATCTAATTCTAAAGCAAATCTATCATTAATATTCGGACTGCGAAAATTCTCAGGATTGTAATCAGGAACTAGATAAGTTGCTTCAACTTTTTCACAATTATTTAAATCATATTTTACTACACTATTTTGATGTCTCATAAATATGTAAATAAAGCTTTTTGTCCAAATATATTTAAATTCTATATCTGGATGTTCTTTTAATATATTAGCTTGAATAGATGTATGACATACTTTTTCATATTTTTCGTCAGATTTTTTTCTATAAATTGAGTATGAAGCTCTTTCATCGGGCCCAAAAAGATATTCACCATTTCCAGATAAAACTTCTAAATCTTGTATATTATATAAATTCTTATTTTGTTCTTTTTTGTTACAACCTGAAATTAAAAAAATAATACCTACTAAAAAAATTATATATATTTTTTTCATGAAATAGTCTCCTCCATCTAGGTCTAATTTTATCACAAAAAAATTTTTTAAACAAATAAATAATTATTTAAGTTTAATTGATTTATATATGTTAAATTTTATTAGTCAATATTTTATATTTATTTTAGTGTATGTTATAATTATATATAATATAAGAAATGTTTTAGGAGATGTTTTTATGAAGAAAATTTTATTATTATTAGTATGTGTTAGTACTTTGTTATGTGGTTGCGATTCAAAAAAAGAAACTGATGATTTTGAACATTATGATTTGATTGGAAAAGATTTAAACCAATATTTTTATATAGATTCCAATGGTAAAAAAGAAGAATATGTTTTAGCAGATGTAACAAAATATCCTTCTGAATCTGCTATTACTGGTTTATTTTATAAAGTTGGTCCTGATGACTATATTTTATTAAACACATTCGAATCTGCTGGAACTTTTGTATATAAATCTGATCAATATCGATTCTATAAAAATAAATTATATGGAGTTGGAAAGGGTCACGATTCATTTGAAGTTGAATTAAATGGTAGAGATAGTAAATTTAAAGAGATAACTTATACTGTTGATAATCAAGCAATATTCCCAGAGCATATTGAGTATAATATTGAAGATGATTTTATATATTTTTCTGGAATAATATTTGATGGTGAACATAATGTTAGAAAATCATTTAAATGTTCATTAATTAATTATCAGTGCCAAATATATCAACAGGAATAGTATTTTGATATAAAAGTAAAAATTGATATAATTATATAAAATATATATATATGTAAAAGAATTGGAGTGAGTATATGAAAAAAATATTATTAAGTTTGTTATTATGTGGCTTTGTTTTAATTGGTTTAACTGGTTGTAAAAATGATAAAAAAATAGAAGAAGATAACGAGGTATATTCATTAGAAAAATGTTCGTATAAAGAAAATGATAATTGGATTTATTATTTTTGTACTTATTATCAAAAAGATGATAGTGGAAATTTTACCAAAATTAATGGACGTGAATTTAATGGTATAGATTTACTGAAAAAAGATACTAATGATAAATTTTATATACCAGTGACTGATAGTCAAACTGGTGAAATAATTAATACCATGGAACCAGGTATATATACATTATTAAATGGAGAAAAAACTAAACAAGAATATCTTAAATTATCGGATTTTTTAGATTCTGGTTCATTTAATGAAGAAAATTTTGAATCTAAATTGAAAGAATTAGAATTGAAAACTATTGATGAAAATTTAGTTGTTGAATTATACAAAGCAAGTTTAAATGAAGAAGAAGTATCTCATGGAAAATATGATTATTTATCTGCTGCAAGCTCTTTAGATATTGAAAGTGGAAATGGTGTATTTAGAGTTGGATATATGATATATAATGGAAATATTAAATTTGTTAAAATTGATTATATAAATAAGGATGGAGAATTCTTATCAAATTTAGTTAATGATAATGAGGCAACTAAAGATCAAATAGAAGATTATAATAATTTATTATTATTAGAAAAAGAGATTATTGAAAAACAAAGCTTGAATATTGATATTTTTGATGGAAAAACAGTTGATACATCGAAATTAAAAGAATTATTAGTTAAAATGGAAAATGGTAATAATTAACTACACGTGTTATAGAAAATAATGTTTGCTAAATATTAAAAGAATTTGGTTAAGTAGTTATAAAAAATGGAGGAAGTATATGAAAAAAAATGTTTTATTATTTTTATTATTATTTGTTGTTTTTATATCTGGATGTTCTAAAACTAATAGTAATAGTGATATAAAAGTAACATATATAGATAAAACTGAAAAAGAAATGTTTAAAGATTATACGTATAAATTTATTGGGGAGTCAGAACATTTTTATTTCCAAACTGGAAAAGCATATTATAATGGAAATGATAGAGGATTATTAATTACTAATTTTAATATAAAAGGAACTATGGATAAAGATATAAGATATACAGTAAGTGTATATTTCAACGATGAATTATTTGCTGGTCTTATATCTGATAAACCAGATCAAACTCTTGAAAAGTATAAAAATGTTTCACTATATGATTATGGTACTTTAGGTGAAGAAGATGGTCATGGTGGTTATTATGGTGAAAGTGATTCTTTCATTAGAACAACCAAAGAAACATTTAAAGATAGTATAAAAGTAAAAGTGGATTATTGTTTAAAAGAAGATTGTAAAACTGAAGAAATGAAAATAACAATTGTAGATGAAAAATAGAGTAAGTTCTAGCAACAAAAATTTGTAAATTATTATTTTTAAAATTTAGTGTAGTAGTACAAAAATGAAATGAATAAAAAAATATAAAATTCTATAAATTTTTTATTATATAATATATTTAATGAATTAATAGTAACACTATTGGAGGATAAAATGAATAGTATTGAAGGAATAAACTTAGAATATAAAATTAAGTTAAAAAATGCTAAAATAAGAACTATTATTACATTTATTAATAGTATTGTATTTTTTCTAATCTATTATTATTTATTTCCAAAGTTTAATTTATTAACTTCTATTTCTTTTGTTTTTATGATATGTTTTGTTATTGATGCGTTAAATATTTATACAATAAAATATGAAACAAGAATTTTAAATAACAGAATGAAAGAAATAACAAAAGAGGATAAAGAAGAACTTGAAAAAATTATTTTATATTGCAAAGGGGAATATATATTTACTGAAAATAAAATTTATTTGTTAAAAACTAATATTTCATTTATGTATAGTGATATTATATTAATATATAAAAAATATAATTTTTCAAGATATTTTACGGGTCAGGGGAGAAGTAACATTGTTGATTCAATTAAGTATGATCAGTCTTTGATATTAATTTTAAAAACAAATAAGGTTGTAAGATTACTATATGATAGCAGTAAAATCAAATTTTTTAATTATAGTTATTCATCATTAGAATCATTTTTATTTTTAAAAAATAAAAAGATATTAGTAGGTAATAGTGAAGAAAACTTTGAAAAAGTAAGAAATGATTATAATATTAATATTACAAAAGATAAATTAAGGTATTTTGGATAAGCATGTATGAATTGTAATAAATGTGGGTTCCATATTAATGAAATTTAAAAATGATATATTATGGAAAATTTAAAATTGATAATGAAATTAATATTGAGTATTTCACTAAAGGATATGATGTAATATATTATATAGAGTTTTATTATTCGGTAACAGGATAGAGGGAAAAATATGGGAAAAATAAAATATATTATTATTATAATTTTAAATTTGATTACACTACCATTAGTTTTTTTGTCAATACTTTTTGTTCCATATCTTGCACCTGATTTTATTGATACTAAGCATTGTTTTGGTAATTGCATGTATCAAATTAAAGAAGAAGATGGCCTTTACAAATATCAAGTTAAAGAAAATAGTTATGATAATGTTGGAAAATTAGGAAAGGTTATAAAATATAAAGATGATAAAAATGATAAAGATGCATATGTCATTTTGAAATACCCAGATGAATCAAATCTTTTACGTTGTGGTTTAATAGAAAATAAAAATAAAAATGCATCTTTAACTTTATATGAATGTAATGATTTGCCAGAAGAATTAAAGAAAAGATTTGATGAAATTCTTGAAAGTTAGTGATTGATTATGATTATGAAAGAACAAATATCTAAATTTTATTTTGTTATTAATAAAAGATTGTTAGCATCCACAATAGATATGCTGATTTATTTATATTTAATACGATATATATTGTTTTTTATTCGATTTAATATTTTAGAATATCCTTTAAATCAAGATTTATGGAGTTGTTTAGACTATACATTATGTTGTTTATATTTCTTATTAAAAGATTTTGTTTTTCGAAATGCTAGCATAGGTAAAAGAATATTGGGATTAAAAGTAGTTATGAAAGATGGAACTAAGGTTAAATGGTACATTTTAATTTTAAGAAATATATTTTATTATCCTGTATTAATGTTTTTTGATTTTCTATTAATTGTATTATTTAATACTAGAATTTGTGATTTGATTTTGAAAACTACTGTTTGTGAAACCAATAATAACCAATAATTATAATAAATATAAAATTAATTTAGAAAAAAATTTGTAAATAATTTTTAAAATGATAGGAAGTGTGTGTATGAATTGTAATAATTGTGGGTTTCATGTAAATGAAAATTTAAATTTTTGTACTAATTGTGGAAGTATATTATATAAAAATAAAACTAAAATGAATAAGAAATCAAAAATATTTCTTATAACTTATTTTTCAATACTTGCAGTTTTACTGATAATGCCATTTTTTTTGTTTATTATAGGTACGTATAAAGGTTTCAAAAATGTAAAAAAATTAGAACCTGATAACTTTATATCTTATGTTGAAAGTATGGGATGTAAGACATCTAATAATTTAGATGAGAATAATCCTAGTGATGTTGAATTTTTTTATTCTACAATAGAAGGTTCTTGTGACTATGCTATTGGTTATATGATTGTTCCAGATGAAAATAGTAGAAATAAATATTTTGAAAATTTAAAAAGTCAAATAAAAGATATGCAAGGACTTTATTCATATTCATATATAACTAATTATAATTATAATGAGTATATAACAGAAGGTAAATTTTATAATGTAGTTTCTATGTATGATGATAGTATATTATATCTATCTGTAACATCAGATCATAAAGAAGAAGCAATATCTATTAGAGAGGATTTAGGATATTATATTGATGATGGTTTCTTTGAAAGCTTTACACCATTATATATTGCATTATTTTTTTGGTCTATATTACTAATTATAAGTTGGTGGAAATTAAATATTAAATTTGGTAGAAAAGGATGGGTAGCATTAATACCAATATATAATTTATTGTGTTTAGGTGAAGATTTATTTGGTAAAAAAATATATGGTATTTTATTACTTATACCTATTGTAAATATTGTATGTATATTTATATTTGGATATCGTCTTGGAAAAGTATTAGGTAAAGATGATGGGATAAGTTTTTTAGTTGCATTTCTTCCACAAATATTTATTCCTATAGTAGCATTTGATAATTCTAGTTATAGATTATATAAATAGTTTATATATTATTTATGATATTATTGCTTGATGTGTTTATATAAAAAATTCTATTCTTAATAAAAAATCTATATTTTCATTTTTAATAGATTTTTTAATATCTATAATTACTATCATGTTAGTAACTTATCTTATAAGTGATATGATTTCAAGTAAAATAGTATATTATATTTTTCTTATAATAATATTTATTTTAATTATTAAATAATCATTTCATTTTGAAATAACAATTTATTATTTTATAGATTGGAGACATACTTTAGAATGAAAATAAGTTTAAGTGATATATTAAATGATAAAAAAAATATATTAAAAAAGGATATATTCAATCTAATACTTTTTTTTGTATTTTTCTGTATTTTTATTATCCTTTTTATAAAAGATAATGAAAAATGCTTTTGTATAATTATATGTAGTATTTTTTATATAACTATTTTATTTAGTAAATTTAAAGCATATAATTATTATAATAAATTTAATAAAAATAAATTTGAAGAGCTAGAAATGAGCTTAAATAATTCAATTTTTTATAGCAAAGAAAACTATGTGATAACTGAAGATTGTATAATTAGTATTGGAAATTATATTGAAAAGATTAAATATGAAGATATAGTTTTAATATATAAAGAAAAAATACTTGAACATAATACTATAAGAAAAAATGAGGTATTGACAATAGTTTTGAATAATAAAAAAAAGTACTGGTTTTATATATTAGTGCGTGATTCAATAAGGAATGATATAAAAACGTATGATTTTAGTAATATTATTCTAGAAAAAAATCCAAATGTTTTAGTTGGTAAAACAAAAGAAAATAAGCAAAAAATATTAAGAGAATATGGTATAAAAATATGAAATGATAAAATGTAAAAATTTTAGTGTTGTTATTAGAAGTTAAAGGTATTTAATATAGTGTTAAATATCTTTTTTTGTTAAATTAAAAAAAATTTAAACTAAAAAAAGGAAATTAAAAAGTTTTAAATAATAATATAGTAGGAGGTAGAAATGAGAAAATTTATTTTAAGTTTATTGTTAATGTTGATATGCATTCCTGTGTATGCTAAAGATGATAATAAGTTTTATTATGATAATGAAAAAGTAGAAGATATGTGGATAACTAAAATAAATAGTGAGCAGACTAGATCTGCAAATCCATATATAATAAAAAGACGAAGTGATAATGCATATGTATATTGTCTAGAACCTTTTGTATTACTACAAAATGATGTAACATATACATATGAAAATGATCCTAAAAAATATGGATTAACACAAGAACAATTAGATAGAATTAATTTAATTATATATTATGGATATGGTTATGGAAATCATACTGGAGAAAAATGGTATGGAGTAACACAATATATGATATGGAAAGAAGCAGATAAAAAAGCAGATATATATTTTACATCTACAAAAGGTGGAGCTAAGAAGGATTTATATAAAAATGAAATAAACGAAATAGAAAGTTTAATTAAAGAACATAATGAGGTTCCAAATTTTAAATCTGTTTATAATGTTTTATTAGGAGAAGATTTAGTAATAGAAAGTAATATAAATTTAAGTAATTATGATATAGAAAGTGATGCTAAATATACTATTAAAGATAATAAATTATATTTTAGTAATTTATCTAATGATAGTTATAATATAAAACTTAGTAAACATAATAAACGATATGAAAATGATTTTAGACTTTATCATAATGTAGATAGTCAAAATGTAATTGTACCAGGTAATAGTGGTATTTATAATAAAGAATATAGTTTTAAAATAACTACATATAATGGAGAAGTTAAAATCAATAAAAGAGATAAAAATAATACTAGGGTAGGTGGTGCTATATACGGAGTATATAAAGGTAGTGAATTAGTAAAAAAGGTTACTACTAGTAGTACAGATACTGTTTCTATTTCCCTTCCAAGTGGAAGTTATACGCTTAAGGAATTAGAAGCTCCAATTGGGTATAAATTAGATAATAAAGTATATAGTTTTGAAATAAATAAAGATAATTTAGTAAAAGAATTTAATTTAGTAGATGATATAATACAAGTAAAAGTAAATATAAATAAAGAAGATAGTAATACACATGAAAAGTTAGTAGGTGCAACATATGGAATATACAAAAGTGATAAATTAATTAGTAAAGTTACTACTAATGAAGATGGAATTGCTACTATAGAATTACCATTTGGAGAGTATACATTAAAAGAATTAGAAGCACCAATTGGATATAAATTAGATGATAAAGTATATAACTTTAAAGTAAGTGAGGATAAAGAACAATTTATCGATTTATTAGATGATAAAATATTAGTTAAAGTTATAATAAATAAAGAAAGTAGTAGTACACATGAAAAATTAGTGGGTGCAACATATGGAATATATAAAAGTGATAAATTAATTAGTAAAGTCACTACTAATAAAGATGGAATTGCTACTATAGAATTACCATTTGGAGAATATACATTAAAAGAATTAGAAGCTCCAAAGGGATATAAGTTAGATAGTAAAATATATAACATAGATATAAATAGTAACGATGATAAGGTAATTAATTTAACAGATGATATGTTAATTATAAAAGTACCAGATACTTTGTTAAGACAAGATATACATGGTTTTATATTTATAGTTATTGGTTTAATTGGATTGTTATATGGTAAGAAAAAGTATTTCGTGCATTAGTTTGTTATTTATTGGATATGGTATAAGTTATTTTTGCTTTGATAAATATAATACTTTAAAGGATTTATCACATAATGAACTTTTAATAGGGGAATATTTTAGTAAAAGTAATATTGTTACAAGTAATAACAGTAATCAAATAACAAATAAAGAAGAAAAGTATATTTCTATTTTAGAAATACCGAAAATTAAATTTAAGAGGGGATTATATAAACAGGATAGTCCAGAAAACGAATTATCTAAGAATATTATTTTTTTAGATAGTTCAGATATGCCTGATAAGAAGAATAGTACTGTAATAATTGTAGGACATAGTGGTGCACCATCTAATGCTTATTTTAAAAATTTATATAAATTAAATATTAAAGATAGTATATATTTATATTATAATAATGTTAAATATACATATAATGTTTCTGATATATATGAGATAAAGAAAAATGGTACTTTAGCACTAGAATCAAATAAAGATAATAAAACTTTAACACTTGTTACATGTAAAGGGATAGATAAACAGTTAGTTATAATATCGACATTAACAAAAGAAGAGAAGCTTAGTTAGCTTCTCTTTTAATATCCATAATAACAGGTAGTATAATTGGATTTCTACCAGTTTTTTCATATATATAATTCGATAATTGACTTACAATTTCACTTTTTACTTCACTATAATTTACATGTTTATTTATTTTACTTAATATTGCTTTATTACTTATAGTTTCTAATTGCTTTAAAAATTCTATATTTTCTTGAATAAGTACGAATCCACGAGATGTTATATTGCAACTGCCAAGTAATTTATTGTTAGCTGTATCTATATTTGCTATAACAACTACAATACCATCACTAGACATTAATTTTCTATCTTTCATAACTGCAGAACCAATTTCTCCAATACGATTACCATCTATATAAACATCACCAGCTATAACATTTCCATCTTTTTTTACATTACCTTTATAAATGGATAATACATCTCCATTTTTTAAAATAAATGTATTTTCTCTTGGAATACCACATTCAACAGCTAAATCAGCGTGTTGTTTTAACATTCTATATTCACCATGAAATGGCATAAAATATTTAGGATTTATTAATCTTAACATTAGTTTTAATTCTTCTTGATTACCATGACCTGATGTGTGAATATCAGAAAGTGATGTATTAGTACATACTTTAACACCTTGTAAGTATAACTTATTAATTACCTTAGAAATACTAAGTGCATTACCTGGTATTGCAGAAGATGAAAATATTACTAAATCATCAGGTTGTAATTTTATTTGACGGTGATTACCATTAGCTATTCTAGATAAAGCAGCAAGTGGTTCACCTTGAGAACCCGTACATAATAAACATACTTTATCAGGAGAAAGTAAATTTGCTTCTTCTGGAGTAACAAATATTTCTTTATGTTTAATATATCCCTCATTTAATGATATTTCAATGTTATTTTCCATACTTCTACCGAATATAGCAATTTTACGATTATTTCTTTTGCATGTATCTACTATATGTTTTAATCTATATATATTAGATGCAAAAGTTGCTATTATAATTCTACCAGTATGTTCTAAAAATATTTCAGATAGTGTTTCATCTACCTGAGATTCACTAATACTAAATCCAGGATTTAATGCATTAGTACTATCACTTAATAATAATGTAACTCCTTTAGCACCAATAGCAGCCATTTTTTGTAAATTAGACATAGGTCCTATTGGTGTTAAGTCAAATTTAAAATCACCCGTAGTAACAATAACTCCATTTGGTGTTGTAATAGCTATACCATGAGAATCTGGTATGGAGTGAGTTGTTCTAAAAAATTCAACACTCATAGTTTTAAATTTAATTTTAGATTTTTCTGTATAAACAAATAAATTTTTATATTTAATATCTCTATCTTCTAATTTTTTTCTAATTAGTCCAATAGCTTGATTAGGAGCATATATTGCAGGTATATTAATTGTTTGTAATAAATAAGGTATACCTCCTATATGATCTTCATGCCCGTGAGTTATAAAAAGTGCTTTTATTTTATTTTCGTTTTTCTTTAAAAAAGTAAAGTCAGGAATTATATAATCAATTCCTGGTAGCTCATTTGATGGAAAAGTAATACCGACATCAGTAATTATTATTTCATTATCTGTCATAATACAATACATATTTTTTCCAACTTCACCTAAGCCACCTAGGGCAAATACTTTCGTATCTCCACTATTTAAAAACTTCAAAATTTTCTCTCCTTTCTAATGAGGTTTAATTCAACTATAACATTATACCTTTTTTTCAATATTTTGTCTACTTCTTGTTTATTGACTAATAAAAATTAAGATGATAAAATTATTAGTAGAATATTGTGAACATAAATATTAAAATACTTTAAATATTTTATTATTTATAGTAAAATGTATATATAATGGAGGTTTTGATATGGGGTTATTTAGTAAGTTTAAAAACTTGTTCTCTTCTAATAAAAGTGTAGAAGAAAAAAAAGATGTAGAAGTATATGACAAGGGATTAGAAAAAAGTAGAAAAGAATTTGTTTCTAAAATATCTTTACTTAATTCTAAGTATAAGAAGGTTAGCCCAGAATATTTCGAAGAGTTAGAAGAAATATTAATTATGGCTGATATAGGTGTAAATACAGTCATGGAATTTATAGATAAGTTAAAAAAACGTGTTAAACATGAAAATATAGAAAATAGCGAAGATTTAAAAGAAGTTATAGTAGACGAAATGTTTATTATATATGTTGATAACTCTATAATGGTAAATAAAATAAATTATTCACAAACATCACCTACGGTAATATTATTTGTTGGTGTTAATGGAGTAGGAAAAACTACTACTATAGGAAAATTGGCTAGCAAACTTAAAGAAGAAGGCAAAAAAGTTTTACTTGTTGCTGGGGATACATTTAGAGCTGGTGCTGTTGAACAAATAGTAGAGTGGGGACAAAGAACTGATTGTCCAGTTATATATAAAGAAAACGCTGATCCTGCTAGTGTAGTATTTGATGGAGTAAATAAGGCAGTTGAGGAAAATTATGATGTAGTATTAGTAGATACAGCAGGTAGATTACAAAACAAAACTAATTTAATGAATGAACTTGAAAAAATAAATAAAGTAATTAGTAAGATTATTCCTGATGCTCCACATGAGACTTTACTTGTAATAGATGCAACAACTGGACAAAATGGTATAAGCCAAGCAAAAGAATTTCAAAAAATTACTAATATAACAGGTATTGTATTAACTAAATTAGATGGTACTGCAAAAGGCGGAATAGTACTTGCTATAAAGGAAGCTGTTGGAATACCAGTTAAATATGTGGGACTCGGTGAAACTGCTAAAGATTTACAAGTATTTGATATAGAAAAATATATATATGGACTATTTAAGGATATGTGAGGGAATGTATGAGAAATGTAGAATTTTTTGATATAAAAACATTTTCACTTAAAAATATCAGTTTATATATACAGTTATTTTTAATAATATGTTTATTTGGAACAATTGTAGCAAGTATATTTATAAAAAATGATATAATGACTTTAATAATACAGATAATTTTAGCTCTTACAATGTTGATTATGGCATATAATAATAAAAAAATTTACAAAAGAAAGTATATGACCTATATTTATTTAGCATTTAGTGTTATACTTATAGGTAGTGTAATAGTAGATATAGTATGGTAGATGTTAGATTGAATATATTGTTTGACTATTATGGTGAATTGTTAACAGATAAACAACAAAACTTTTTTAAAGATTATTACTTTGATAATTTAACACTACAGGAAATAGCTGATAATTATGAAATAAGTAGAAATGCTGTTCATAAAACACTAGGTGTCATAATAGAAAAGTTAGAATATTATGAAAAAAAATTAAATTTATATGAGAAATCTATCAAAATAAAAGAGCTAGTTAAAGATTTAGATGAAACTACTAAAGAGAAAATATATGATTTAATATAGAATGAGAAGGGTGATAAAATGTTTGGAAAAATAGTATATATTAGCGATAATATGGCACATGTTGAAGTTCCAAAAACAACTGAGACATTTGTTAATTTAATGAATAGACATGTAGTATTTGAGGATGAAGATAAGAGAATATTAGGTGAAGTAGAAGATATCTCTGCTGAGATAATGAAAATTAGATTTCTAGGTGAAATAACAGATGAGCGTTTTATTGGTGGTGTTTTAAGAAAACCAAATTTAACAGCATCTACAAGATTAATTAATGATAAAGAGTTAGACATTATTATGGGTGGTGCTACTGAAAAAACATTTATGTTAGGTCTTAGTCCACTTTATAATGAAAGAGAAATAAACATAGATATAAATGAAATATGTAGTAATCATATGGCTATATTTGGTAATACTGGTAGTGGTAAATCTTATGGAGTAGCAAGATTTATACAAAGTTTATTTTATAATCCAAACTTTGTACCATTTAGAGCAAATTTTATGATATTTGATGCTTATGGTGAATATCATAATGCTTTTAGAGAATTAAATAGAATTAATCCTTCATATAATTTTAAATTTTATACTACTAATAAGGCACAACTTAGAGAAGGAGGAGAATTACTTCGTATACCACTTTGGCTATTAACTGTAGATGATTTTGCACTATTATTACAAGCTGAAAAGCATTCTCAATTAACAATTATTGAAAGAATGGTAAAATTAGTTAGAGTATTTGCAACTGATGGAGATATAAGTACTAGATATAAAAACCATTTGATAGCAAAAGCTATAATGGATATAATGTATACAAATCAAACATCTGCAAGTAAAAGAAATGATATATTCTCTATTTTAGCTAGTTGTTCTACAAAACAATTTAATTTGGAAGCACCAGTACAAGGTATTGGATATGTACGTAAATTCCGTGAATGTTTCTTAATAGATACATCAGGACAATTTACTGAAAGTGTATTAATTACTCAGTATATCACTTCATTTATCGATGAAGAATTAGAGAGATTTGAGCCAACTCCAAATCATTACTTTACACTAGATGATTTGGAAAGAGCATTACAATTTACTTTGATTTCTGAAGGATTATTACGTAATGATCATCTATATAATGAAGCAATTACTTTAAAAGTTAGATTACATGCTTTAGCTGTTGGAGAAAGTAAAGAATTCTTTAATTATCCACAGTATATAACTATGGAAAATTTTATAGCCAGTCTTGTTACATATAACAATAGTAAGGCACAAATTGTTAACTTTAACTTGGAAGATGCAGATGATAGATTATCTAAGACAATAGTTAAAATATATTCAAAATTATTCTTTGATTTTACAAAAAGATTAAATGAAAGAGCATCTATTCCTTTCCATTTAGTATTAGAGGAATCTCATAGATATGTTCAAAATGATATAGATAATTATTTACTTGGATATAATATATTTGAACGTATCGCAAAAGAAGGTCGTAAATTTGGTATGTTGTTATTCTTAATATCACAAAGACCAGTAGAAATATCTGAAACAGTTATTTCTCAGTGTAGTAATTTCTTGATATTTAAGATGACTCACCCTAGAGACCTTGAATATATGGAAAAAATGTTACCTAATATGAGTGCTGAAATTATGGAAAAACAAAAGAGTTTACAACCAGGTACTTGTGTAGCATTTGGACGTGCATTTAGTATACCTATGATAGTTAAAATGCCACTTCCAAATCCAGAACCATATTCTACAAATGCAGATATTGTTGGACGTTGGACAGCTTAAAGAAAGAAATATGGTTCTTTGTCAAATAGTGGGTGGAACCCAAAAAGTTGATAAAGAATTTAACCAGAGTTAACGTGATTAAGCGTTAG
>CANPVU010000011.1 GCA_947581765.1 uncultured Bacilli bacterium | reverse complement strand
GATAATGTTAGTATTTACAGGAGCAGGAGCAATGGCACTAATGTTTATATCGATGATGCATTTGATGCAATTTTAAAAAAATTTATAAAAATGTTTACAAAAATATTAGTAAATGTTATAATTAGTATAAGGTAGAGATAAGGTGGTGATACAATGAAGGAAGCAGCAGGTGAAGCAAACTTGACAGTAGTAGCAATAATCTTAATCGCAGTAGTAGTAGCAGTAGCCACTCCACTTGTAAACAGTTTGATGACGAACGCTAGAAAACGTTCATGCTGTACTGATTCAGGTGGTGTTTGGAGTGGAAGTTCGTGTACTTCATCTAGTAATCAAACTGATGCAAATACATGGGATGAATCTGGATATAACGAATGCATAGGTGATAAGAAATCCAATTAAATTCCATAATAGACATTAATTAAATATTAAGTATATTAAAAAGAGAAAAGTTATGACTCTAGATAATAATTTAGTGGTAGATAACATGAGGTTCTTTGTCAAATAGTGTTGGTAGACAATGAATTTGATAAATGAGTCTAATTGTAGAGGGTGATGTAAATCATCCTTTTATAATGCCTTTAATTAATAATACTCTAGATATAAAATGACTATATTTTCTATATCCAAAAGCTATCCTTTTTAATGTTTTAATTAAATTGTTTGTTCCTTCTATAATTCTATTATTTATATCATATTTAAATGAGTTTTCTATATATTCAATATTTTTTCTATATAGCTTTAAAGCTTGCTTCATTTTATTAGAAATATTTTTATTTGGATGGTATATAATATTTTCCAAATATCTAGATTTATTAGAATCCTGAATGTCATATATATTACCAGAATTATTATCAACTATAATAAAAGCCATTTTTCCTTTGGTATCATTGGTGGTTTTAATTCATTCAAGTTCATAACTTCAGGTAAGGATGGGTGTCTTAGTATAGTATGTGAAGGCATTTCATTTAATTTTCTATCAATTTTAGAAACAGAAACATCTAATCTTTCGGCAATGTTTTTTTCACTTTGTTTTTGCATAAGTTCCAAATTAATTTGTAATTCTGTATTTCTAGAAATATTTTTATATCTATCAACTAAAGAAGTTTCAGCAATAAAAGTATTAAGGCAATGTTTACAATAAAATCTTTGTTTATGGGGGATTAATCTAGTTAAATAATTACCTTGCTTAGGAATTTTGAAAATATAATTTTTTCTAAAACCTTATTTAATAATATCATTAGATGATTTATTTACAATTCCACAAAGAAGACAATAATCAGGTTTATATGTTAGAAAAGCTTTAATATTTAGTAAATTTAAGATATAATTATTTATAGACATAAGTTTCGATTCTTCCAATATTTTTTTAGTCAATTACATTGTATCAAACTTATGTCTTTTTTATATGTAAAATTAAAAGGATTGTACAATCCTCTTTTAATAGTTAACATTGATTAATTTCTTATTTTCATAATTAATAAAGTTGTTTAAACATTAGAAAATTAGTGTAGATATAAATAATTTAAATTTTCTTATTTATCCCATTTTTAAAATTCTATTTTTGTTATACCTTATTTCATAAGTAATTAATATAATTAAGCTAACCATACTAACAATTATTCCTGTTTTTATTCCTGGAGTTCTATAATAAAATTCAATTTTATGTTCCCCCTTATTTAAATCTATTGCAAGAAGTGAATTTAAAATTTCATAATATTTTGTTTGCTTTCCATCAACATATACTTTCCATCCTTTTTCATAAGGAATTGTAGTCATCAATACTCCATTTTCATTTGTATCAATAGATGCTAATATAAAATTATTACCTTTTTTCTCAATATTCATTTGAGTTCTTCTTTCTTTAAATTTGAGTAATTCTTGTGTATTTAATGCATAAATTTCTATGTTATTTTGTTCTTCATCAAATATTAATTCTATATCACTATCTGATTGATCATATAAAATGCCATACTTATCAGCACCACTTAAATATTTTTTTTCAATGTTATTAGGAGCGGTATCACTTACTATGTATATTTGTGCATATTGTTTATCCTTTTTGATAATATATTTTTTATCATTTATTTCTTTTGTTTTTAGCCTTATAAAATAATCTTTTTTTTCATCATCAAGACTATTTAATAATTCATTAAAATATTTAAATTCACTATTAAATTTGAGTTCCTTAATTTTTGGTGAAACCATATATCCTAAACTTAATGCATAATCATTTTTTTGAAAGAAAATTTTTTCATCCATAACATTATATTCATTAATTAATTTATATTCTGGATTCAAATTTTCATCTGAAATATATTTAATACCAAGTAGCATATCACTTATCATATTATAGTTATTATATGAAAAGTTATTAGCATTCATTTCTATTCCATATAAATTATATATTATATTTATGCTTTTTTTGTTTAGACTGGATAAAAATACGCGTAGTCCGTTATAATTAAAATTTATTGGATCATTTTTTGTTTTAACTATTGTATTTTCAAAACGGTAATTATTGTCATATACTTTTAATTCATCATTTATATAGTTTTCATATTGTGAAATTATGTTCGATGAAATAAATTTTGATTCGTTAAATATTATTCCAGTATTTAAAATTAGGTCAATTACTAATAATATTAATACTTCTTTTTTTCTTTTTTTAGTGATTAATATGCAATTTAATAATATTAGAAATAAAGTTAATAATATTTTAGTGATGTTTAGATATATGTAATAATCAGATGAATTATTTGTTGCATACATTAGTGATATGGAAATAATCATATATAATATAAAAAAATACTTTGTTGATTTGTTGGAACCATCTAAGTTCTTAAATGCTTTTGTTTCAAGAAGTATAAAAAAAATTATTAACAAGAAACTATATCTATAATTAAAGTCTTGTGGGTACGTAAATAAGTGCCATATGAATGATAAAGGTTTTATTATTACAGGAATTAAAAATAATAATATAACTATAAGTGATGCTTTTTTTTCTTTATTTTTTATTGATTTGTTTGTAAAATATTCCACTAGTAATGGTAGTAAACATGTACCACAGTATATTAATAATCCATGTGAATTCAGTGGTTTATTTATTTGCCCAAAACCTATATATGAACCCGATATTATATCAAAGAAATTGTAATTAATAATATTTTTAGGATTACTAATTCTCGGATAATTAAGTGATTCTAAGAATATAGGAATTAGAATAAACATAATTGAACAACCAATTGAAATCGTTATTAAAATAAAACGAAAGATATGTTTGTAATTTTCTTTAAAAAAATGATTACCATTATATGCTATGTATAATTTATAGAAAAAATATATAATAGAAAATAATACAAGCATGTAACCAGTATAATAATTTGAAACGAGTGCTAAAAGTAGTGTAATAATATATGTAAAATCTTTTTTTTCTTGTATTATTTTATTTATTCCTATAAGTATTAAAGGTGCTAACCATACAGAATCTAACCACATTATATTTAAATAATATAAAATTGAATAACCACTTAATGAATAGGCAAGTGAAAATATTAAATTACTTATATCTGAATTTTTGTTTTCTTGCTTTAAAAATATATACATTGTTAATCCTGATAAGGATATTTTTAATATAGTTGATAAAGCCATAAATAGTTGAATATCATCAAAAAAATAAATTAATAAATTAATAGGACTTGATAGACCATAAAAAAATGCACCATACATTGTTCCTCCAAGCCCTTTAGAAAATGTATATGGAAATGTATCAATACCATGTAAAACATTATATAAATATTGATAAGTTGGAAGATATTGTGCAAATGAATCAGATGTTGTAAATAATTTGTTAGTAAAAACACCTTTAAATATTAATGCAGTAGTAAATATTACTAATGGTGTAATGAAAGATAGAATGTTATATCTATATTTTTTTAATGATTTCATATATATCACCAATCTTATTATATATTAATGAGTTTCTTTATTCAATACAATAGTTAGTTAAAAGTTAAAATGCAAGTTTTAATAAATTATTGATGACTAATTTGCTTTATGATACAATGTATTCAAAGAAGGATTATTAGTTAGAAGGAATGGTATATGAAAAAGTATCTTGAAAATATTTTAATTATTACATTTATGATAATAACACTTATTGTGGCATTTAGTCACGAGCTATGGAGGGATGAAGCGCAACAATGGCTATTAGTAAAAGAACTTAACATTGTTGAATTTTTTCAACAGATGAAATATGAAGGGCATCCATTTTCTTGGTATGTTTTTTTAAAAATATATAGTTTACTTAATTTGCCATATCAGTTGATTTCCATAATATCATGGGCACTGGCTGCTACTAGTTCAATCATTGTTGTAAAAAAGTTTGATTGTCATTTTATTACAAAGATATTTATTCTAACAACTCCTTGCTTTTTGTATTTTTGTTCAGCATATAGTAGGAGCTATAGTCTTATTTTATTTTTGGTTGTGTTATTATGTTTATTTTATAAAAAAAGAAAAGAAAAACCATTAACTTATAATGTAATATTGTTTTTTTAGCAAATGTTCATATTTTAGCATTAGGATTAGTACTTTCACTTCTAATAATAGATTATTATGATTTCTTTATAAAAAGAGATAGAATAAATATTAAAAAGAGAAAGTATTGTAGCATAATAGCTTTATTTGGAATTATAGTACTAATTTTACCGTTATTAGGAGCCGAGAAAAATTCACTTAATTTTGTATCAAAATTAAATATAATAAAGTTAATTATTTCTCCAATAGGAATATTATTTACAGTTTTAACAAGGCAAACACCAAATATATTATTTGAAAAAATACTTGAATTTTTTTTAGTAATCTATATTATTATGAGTGTAAAAAATAAAGAATATAAAGGCTTGTTTGTTCTTATTTTTTCAATTTTATTTGTCTGCGTTATATTTGCATTTGTGGCTTATAACACATATATGGTTAGTGTATTGACAATGATTTTTATGTTTTGTTATATTAATTTTGTCAATAAAAATAAATTTGTAAATGTATCAGCTACTTTTATTTTTATTTTACTTTCTATAAATAGTATAAATTTAATTGAAAATGAAATTTTATATGCATACACAGATTCAAAATATGTTGCTGAATATATAAATAGTGAAATCGATAGTAGTGAAAAAATATATTGTGATGTTAAATACAAGTGTGTATCAGTAGAACCATATGTAAAAAATAAATTTATTTTTACATATGATTTAGAAGAGTTCACATTTTCTAAATGGCAAGATAAACAAGTTGATAGTAAATTTGATGAAGAAAAAATAAATAGTATAGTTGAAAATAATGGAAAATATGTTTTACTATCGTTTGAAAATTATAAAAATGCAGTTAAATTTGAAAATAAAGGAATATTATCTATAAAATATGTGACAACAATAGATGTTTTAACTGATGAAAAATATGTTTTAGTTGAACTGCATTAATGATATAAAAGGATAAAAACTTTATCTTTTTTTATAATAATTAATTTTAGAATATAAAATACAACATAAGGTAAATTAAATTTTTTAGTAGTAAGATAACATTTTTTAATAGTGTCATTATTTTCAATTTTAATTTGATAAAATAATTTATTATCATTTAATTTATCTTCAATATATTTTCTATCTTCATAAGATAGATGACAATAATTTGCCATAGTATTTATACCTCCTTCGTATGACAAATAAATTGCTTGAAAGATATTATTCTTGTTTATAAATCTTGTTTCACAACTTCTGTGCACTTTCAAATATAATCTAAACGATTCATTCGTTTTTTTTCTTTATTAAGATATTGTTAAATAATTTAATTAATGTTATAATTGAAGTGTATGTATAATAAAATAACAGGATAAATTGGAGGTAGTTTCATATGAGAGAAAGTATAGGTACGGTTTCACTACTTAATTTTGTAATATTTTTTATATTTTTAGTTTTTGCTTTTCTTATGGGAACATTTAGTTATTATAAAGCATATAGAGTAAATAATTCTATAGTAGCTGCAATTGAAAAATATGAAGGTGTTAATAATTTATCAATAGATGAAATTAATATTAAATTAAGAAACTTAGGTTATGTTGCAGATAATTTTAATTGTCCAACAACTAGGGGAACTGCTAAATTAGTTAACGTTAATGGTGTTGATACTGGTGTAACTAATAACAATAAAGGGTATAGTGGATATTGTATATATTTAAGAAGTAAAGATATGCCAAAAGATGTTCCAAATACAGATTGGTATAATTCATATGAAGTAACAACAATAATTACTTTTCAATTTCCAGTTATACAGGATATATTAAAATTACGTGTTTCGTCTAAAACTAATAGAATATATGATTTTATACAATCGTGCGAAGAATTTGGTAATAAAACATGTAGTTAAAAGGCTTAAGAGGTGAGAAAATGAAAGAGGCAATTGGACAAGCTTTTATAGTAAACTTAATTTTATTCTTTTTTGTTATTTTAGTTTTACTTTTTTTCGGTTCAATTAATTATTCTAAAGCTTATAAAACTAAAAATAGATTAATTACTACAATTGAAAAATATGGTGGATATCCTGCAGATAATAATGAACGAGAGGATGCTACTGATGAACTTAATGAAATAAAAGAAAATTTAGTTAAAGCCGGATATCAAACAGTTACAAAAGATGTAGGACTAGTAGGTAAATGTAATAATATTGCTACCAAAAATGGTGGAACAGTTTTATATCCACTTGATGAAGATTTTAGTAATAATAGAAATTATGAATATTGTATAATAAAAAAATCTTCATCCATTGGTAGTTATTATCAAGTTGTTGCATATATGAGATTTGAAATACCATTAATTGGAGGTATGTTGAATTTTCCAGTAATGGGTGAAACAAAAGTATTATATGATAATATAGGAATATAGAAGGGGAGAATAATAAATGAATGTTATAGTTGCTAATAAATATCAATCAATGTTAGAAAATTTAGGTATAGATGTAATTAAGAGTATGAATGGTGAATTTGATGTAGAAGAAATTATAAGTACTTTTCAAAATTTCTTTTATCAAAGAATGATTCTAGATATAACTGCTATTAGAAATTATCAGGATATTAGAAATTTACAAAAACTTTCTATATCACTTGATATGGATAAAGTTATATTGTTATTGGATGAATCACCAGAAAGTTCTTCACCAGCGTATTTGTCAAAATTAATTTCAATGGGAATATATAACTTTACACGTAATATGGAAGGATTACAATATCTATATAATCATCCAAATTCATATCGTGATGTAGCGCAGTTCCATCAAATAGATGAAGTGGTAGTTATACCTCAACCTATGCAACAAGCACCAATCGAACAACCTGTACAGCAAGCACCAACTCAGCATTTTATACAAGCACCAGCGCCTGCTCCAGCTCCAAGAGAACATAGTCATATTATTGGAATAAAGAATGTTACTAAGAACTCAGGTGCTACAACTTTTACATATATGATGTTTAATGAGCTTGCTCGTAATTATAGAGTTGCTGCAATAGAAGTTGATAAGACTGATTTTTCATATTTTAATGATAACTCGCTAATTTCTGCAATTAGTGGTACAATAATGCAAGAGGTGGCAAGTTTAACTACTTGTGATGTTATATTAATTGATGTTAATAATAGTGTTCAGGCTGAATCTTTATGTAATGAAGTAATATATATAATTGAACCAACTACTATAAAATTAAATAAATTAATGATGGTTACACCACAATCACTAAAAAAATTAAAGGGTAAAAAGGTTATATTGAATCAAAGTTTATTAAGTTCAAAAGATGTCTTAGATTTTGAGTATGAGTCTAAGTTGAAAGTGTTCTATAATATGCCACCATTAGATGAGAGAGAAAAGAAAAATAAATTAATGAACGACTTTTTGATTAGATTAGGGTTTGATTTACAGGCTAGATAAGTGTTAATATAATCGTGAGGTGATGATTGTGAGTAAAAAAATAACGAAAACTATTTTATTAATAGTTTTTGTCGTGTTTTTAAGTATTAATAAAGTTGAGGCAAAAAAAGATGAATCTTCTGTTGCAAAGAATTGCGTATATGACTATGGCGATAAAAGTATTGTAATAAGTATTGATGCTAGTTATGGTACTGCTAGTAAAGTATCTGGAAGTTTTCATGGTGATATAATTAATTGGAGTAAGGAAGTAAAAGGATTTAGTGGCTATAATTATTTTATGGATAATGGTAAACAGTGTCCACCAATGATTATTTTAGCTAGGTATACTATTGGTGATAACGATGTTTATTTTACTGATGAAGATCATAAGAGTGATGTAAAGGCATATGCAAAAGATAAAGCAAACCTTCCGGGCTCAAAATATGATACTTATAATCTTATAAGCCAATCAGATGGTAGTGCTGCACATGGAGATTCGTCAGAAGATACACCTGGTGTTACAACAACTACCAATAAAAGTTGCGCTTGTAGTGGAAGTTCAAATGGTAGAAAAGCATCATTTGTATATAGTATAAATGATAATAGATCTGCAGAAAGAGTAGATATAAAAATAGGAGATAAAACAAATAACGAGCCTATTTTAAATTGGTCAGAAGGTTATGCAAAAGGTAGTGGTAAAAATAGTTATACTTTTTTAAATCAATATAGTAAGGATAATTCTTGTTCTGAGTATGCTGTTATTAAACAAACAGGAACATTAGGAGCACTTTATGTTGTACTTAGTGATGAAGCTAATCTTTCTGATTTGAAAGAAAGAATTAGATTAAATGGAACAAATAATAAGGGAACTATATTTACATTAACATGTAAAGAAACAATTATACCAGATGATTCTACTAAAGAATCAAATTCTAATAAACCTAAACCAGAATATGATGATCCTGAAATAAATAGTAATGTTGGAAATCTTGATTATAGTTTATATACATATAGCTGTGGAAGAGGTTTAATGACTGATATTCCATCTGCTTTTCCAAAAACAGGACGTTTTATATATAATTTTATTCAAATTTTAGTTCCACTCACTTTAATTATATTGGGTTCAATAGATTTAGTTAAATCGATTGCTGGACAAAAAGAGGATGAAATCAAAAAAGGTCAACAAACATTTATAAAAAGATTGATTGGTGCTGTATTAATATTCTTTGTATTCGCAATCGTTAAACTTTTAGTAAGTGTAGTTGCTACAGATAGTACAGATATATTATCTTGTGTAGATTGCATATTAAGATTTAGTGATAGTTGTGTTTTGGAGTGATGATATGAAATTTAGATTTTTTAAGATATTATTTGTTGTAATTACTTTTTTAACACTTAATATTACAACTGTTTATGCAGTGGATTCTAATACTACAAGTTCATCAAATGTATCTAATGAAACGTCTACTGTTCCAAATGCAAAGTTTATGGCGGTTGATCAATATGTGAGTTGTGGTGGTTCAAGTCCTATAATTAAAAGAATACCTTCCATTATTCCTAATATTACTACATCTGTTTACAATATAATAATGGTGCTTGTTCCTATTATATTAATAGTTATGGGCTCAATAGATTTAGTAAAAGGTTTAATGTCTCAAAAAGATGATGAAATAAAAAAAGGAAGAGATGCTTTTACTAAGAGGTTGATTACTGGTATAATAATTTTTCTTATAGTATTAATTGTTAAATTTTTTGTTAGTGCTCTTGCATCTATAACTGGAAGTTCTAGTAAAATACTAAATTGTGTTGAATGCTTTATAGATAGTGATTCATGTACACCAATGAGTGGTAGTTAGGAGATTTATTATGAAGTTAAAAAAAGTATTGATATATATATTTATATTTATAGTATTATTAGGATTTCAACAGGATGTTTTTGCTGCTCAATTTAAGTGTGAAGCATTAGGCGATGACATTTATATTGATTATCAGCTTGCAAAAATAGTTAGATATGTTATATTATTAATACAGATTGCTGTACCTATATTATTAGTGGTATTAGGATCAATAGATTTATTAAAGGGTGTAATAGCACAGAAAGAAGATGAAATGGCAAGTTCTAGAAAATTATTTGTTAAAAGACTAGTATCAGGTGTGTTAATATTCTTTGTTATAGCAGTCGTAAAGCTTTTAATAAGTGCTGTATCAACAGGCAATGGAAAAGATATTATGACTTGTGTTAATTGTTTTATTGAAGAGCAGAATCCAAATGATATGAGTTGTTGATAGGAGTGATTAGATATGAAAAAGAAAATATTACCAATTTTTATAATTGCATTTATTGGGTTATTTGCATTTATACCAAATGTATCTGCAGATGTTTGCGGAGATGTATTAGGAGATGTAGTAATTGATGATAGCATTCCAAATACTGTTAGTCTTGTAATTAAAGTTATTCAAATTGCAGTTCCAATTTTACTTGTTGTTTTTGGTTCAATAGATTTAGTAAAGGGACTTGTAGCGCAAAAAGAAGATGAAATAAAAAAAGGACAACAAGTATTTATAAAAAGACTTATTGCAGGTGTGCTAGTTTTCTTTGTAATAGCACTTGTTAAACTTGTAATAAGTGCTGTAAGTACTGATAGTAACAATATTATGTCATGTGCATGTTATTTCTTTAATGGTGCAAATGACTCTTCATGTGCTAGCTAGTTGGGGTGTTTTAGATGAGTGAAGCTTTAAAAAAAATTGATAAAAAATATTTAATGATAGTTGCCGGAATATTTATTGTACTTGTTTTGATAATAGTAATAGTAGCACTTGCTAGATCTTGTGATAAACCAGGAGAAGATTATGATAAGGTTGAGCAGAAATTAGTAGATGCTGCAAAAAAATATTATAAGAATAACGAAGATAAAGTACCTAGTAATTCTAATTTTGATACAGTTAGTGCTACTACGCTAGCTGAGGAAGGGTATATGAAAGGATTATCTAGTTATTTAAAAGATACTTCGTGTACAGCAAGTGTAAATATATACAATAATGGTGGTCAATATTTAATTATTCCAGATTTAAAATGTTCTGAATATAGTACATTGCATTTATCGGATAAGATAATAGAGGATAATTTAGTGGAATCTAATTATGATAATAGTACATCTGATGATACTTCACAAAGCACAAGTAGTAAAGATTATTTATCTGGTTTATATGATGATAATGGTACTTATGTATTTAAAGGAAAAAATCCAAATAATTATTTATCTTTTGGTGGATTTGTTTGGAGAATAATAGATATAAATTCATCAGGAGTAATTAGAGTTGTTAAATCAGAAGCTGAAGATAGAGGATATTATTGGGATACTAAATATAATGTTGAAGTAAATAAATCATATGGAATAAATGATTATAAGAATAGTCTAATATTAGAAAAACTAAATAGTGAGTATGCAAAGTTTAAGGATGAATCAAAATTACATTTGACACCATTTAGTGTTTGTATAGGAAAAAGAGATAAAAGTAATTTGAATTTGGATAGAAATATTGATTGTTCAGATGTGCTTGATGGACAGTATATTTCATTAATAAGTAGTTCAGATTTTGCAAGAGCTTCTTTGGATGAAAATTGTAACAGTATTGTTACTGGAGCATGTAATAATTATAATTATATGTCATTATTCTTACATGAGAGTTGGACTACTTCAGCAGTTAATGACAATACATATGAAGCAATAAGTATAAATAGTGGTCAGGCTACTGCTATGCAAGCAAGAAAATCTGCCAATTATAATTGGGTAATCGCTTTTAATGGCTTTGAAAAATATATTAGTGGAAATGGAACTGAAAAAGATCCATATGTACTTGGTAGTAGTAAAAAGTAAATTAATTGACAAAAATATGCGTTGTATAGTATAATTATTGTAGTTGAGGAGGAAGAAAAATGATTAATGTTTTGGATGCTATTAACACAAATGCCGTTTATGAATGTGGGAATATAGGTATAAGTTTTAGTGGTATGATACCTAATGTAGTACATTTAATAATAGTTATTATAGAAGTTGTTGTTCCAATTCTACTTGTAATATTTGGACTTTTGGATATGGCTAAAGCTGTAATGGCTCAAAAAGAAGATGAAATAAAAAAAGGACAACAAACACTTATCAAAAGAGTTATAGCTGCAATTATTGTATTCTTTGTAATAGCTCTTGTTAGATTAGTTATAACATTTGTTTCGGGTGAAGATGATAATGTAGTAAGTTGTTTCAATTGCTTTGTTAATGGAACAGTGGGAGAAAATTCATGTAGATTGCAATCTGGTCAAAATACTGGATTATAATACAAAAACTATTTATTTAATAGTTTTTTTTTGATATAATAGAAATGATAGATTGTCTTTTATAGAGGTGTTATATGAGAAAAAAACTTTTAATATTTGCTAGTATATTATTTGCATTTATTTTTAATATAAAAGTAGTACATGCTGCTGTTGGAGATAATATAGTATGTTCATATGGTATAAGAACTGGCGATGATGCATCAACTTGGAAACAAAGATTTGTTATAAATGTATCAGGAGCATACAATAATGCTCATATAGATGCTGGAAAATCTAATTTCATAAAAGATGAATTTGAAGTTCCAATCACTAATTTTAAAGAGGTTACTGGACAGGTTTATAAATATACTGGAGATGTAGAACGTCCAAATTTTGGCGCTGATTATACAGTACAAATTTATTTATCATTATACCCTAATGAAACTGTATATAATAATTTAAAGGGTGAATGTCCACCAGTATTAAAACTTAAAACTTATGTAGAAGGTGACCTTTGGTATTTATTTCATTATATGATATACAACGATGAATTAGATGAGACTAATATTAATGAAGTAGAGGTATGGAACAAAGACCTTAAAGAAGATTTAACAGCAGAATATGATTTAATAGAAGAAGGAAGTAAGGATATAAGTAATAAAGATTTAATAGACCAATATAATTGTGTTACTTATTCTAGTACATTGAATGAAATAAAAAAAGCAGTTGATGCAAGTGATTCTAAGTCTTGTGATGATAATCCAGAATTTTCTAGATTATATCAAAATCTTTCTTCTGTATGTGAGTCGTATAGAGCGACATCTATGTATGCAAAAGATGAAGGCTCTGAAATAGTTGCTAAAGCATGTAGTAAGGCTTGCACTATGTTAAATGATGATATCGCATCGATATGTAAAGATGAGTCTACAAAATTTGGTAGTTGTGGGTCACTAGGTAGAGAATCTACTCAGTGGTTATTTAGATTAGTAAGAATTGTAAGATATTCAGTCCCTGCACTAATAGTAATTCTAAGTATATTAGAATTTATAAAAGCGATAGCTTCTGAAAGCGACGATGAAATGAAAAAAGTAACAGGTAGATTTACAAAAAGATTAATAGCTGCTGTACTATTATTCTTAATACCATTTGTTCTTGATTTCATTTTAGCAATATTCGATATTCCTGGATTGGATCCAACTAATCCATTCTGTGCTAAATAAAAAAATGGAGTGATAATATGGATTTCTTAATAAGCATGCTAAGAACTCTTTTCTTTTCATTAGATAAAGTAGTTTTTGGTTTAATTGATGATGTTTATGGTCTTTTATTACAGTTGACAAGGACAACAATATTTGATCAAGATGTTATACATGAATTTTCAAAACGTGTATATGCACTTGTTGGAATATTTATGCTCTTTAAAGTATCTGTATCAATAATTAATTACATATTAAATCCAGATGATTTTACAGATAAAGAAAAAGGGTTTGGTTCAATTATTAAACATGTAGTTTTATCTTTAGTATTAGTTGTACTTGTCCCATATATTTTTCAAGAGGCATATGATTTACAGTCAATTATATTAAGAGAAAATACTATAATGAATTTAGTATTTGGTGCACCAAGCGCTGAGTCGCCTAGGGCTGCTAATAGCAGTTATACCGAATCGGCAGGTAAGAAAATTCAATTTACGTTACTTTACGCATTTGCTCATCCTAACTATGATGATTTTGCAAATGATGCATCTACATATGATTTAATAGATTGTAAGGAAACATATGACACTGATGAGAATGGACAATTTAAGTTTAGATTGAAACCAGTTTTTGAAGGTAATACAGATAGTACAGATTCATCATCTTTGTCAAGTTTTATATATGAATTAAGGCCATCATGTTGGGGAGTGTATAATGCTGAAAATGATTCTTATGAGGCTTCTGGAGAAAATGGAACATTGTATCAAGCATTTAAGGGGATTGATGCTGATGTTGCATATCAAAATTATGCACAAGGAGTAGCACAACAAAGTTTTTCACTTTTCTTTAGAAAAGAAGTAATATTAGCTAAGTTGGATGATGGAAGATATTTAGTTGATTATAAATTTGGAATTAGTACTGCTGTAGGAGTTGGAACTTTATATTTGTTTTTACTATTCTGTATAGATATTGCAGTTCGTTCAATAAAATTAGGATTCTTACAGATGATAGCACCTATACCAATTATTTCATATTGTGATCCAAAATCTTCAAAAGATGGTATGTTTAAAAAGTGGATGGATATGAGTGTTAAAACTTATTTAGATTTATTTATTCGTTTATTTGCACTTTATTTTGGTATATATATAATTTCTTTATTAGGAACTTTTAAAGATATTGAAACTGGTGAGACTGTAGATGGTCTACTTGTAATGGTATTTATGATATTAGGTGTTCTTATGTTTATAAAGAAATTACCAGATATTCTTAAAGAAGTATTTAACGTTAAAGGTGATGGTAAATTTCAACTTAATCCATTAAAGAAGATAGAAGAAGAAGCTATAGGCGGCAAACAAATTGCTGGAGCTAGTAGGAAAGCACTTGGTGTTGCAGGTGGAATAGGAGTAGGAGCAGTTGCTGCTGGAGCTGGATTATTAACTGGACAAGGAATACATGGAAAAGCATTTGCATCTGCTATTCAAGGTGGATGGAAAGGAGATAAGTTTGGTAAAAACTTTGCTAACTCATATAGTGCTGGACGCCAACGCCATAGACAATTACGAGAAATGGATGCAGATGGTGTTTCAAGAGGCGATGTGTTTGGAGAAAACGTACGAAATACATTAAATATGAGAACTAAAGCAGATAGATTAAAAGGTGTTACTGAAGGCTTGAAAGCAATTCAAGATGATTATAAATCTTACGAGTCAACAGCAGCTGGAGTAGACTCTTTGGCAAAAGATTTTGATAAACGTAGAAAAGCAGCAGAATCATCTGGTGATTATGCAGAGGCTAAAAGATGGAATACTGCATTTGATCAACGTATAAAAGAAATAGCTCAAAGAGGTGGATATGTTTCTTCCGATCATAGGGAAGATGCTGCCACAATAGTAAATGCTGATGGAACATATAATCTAGGAAGTTTTACAGTTACTTCAAGTACAGATCCAAATGCTGCTCTTCAAAATATTGCAACTCATATGGAAGGATTAGCATCTGCAATGAATAAAGAAGGAAAATCAATTGAAGGATATCAAGAGGTTTCAACTAATATTTCTGGAACCACTGGAGATATTAAAGCTGTTAGAAATCAAGCACTTGGTTCTCAACAATCTGTTGAAACAAATCAAGCAAATAGAACAATTAATAATACTTCAAAATATACTAATTCAGGACAAAAGAAATAATAAAAAGGGTGTGATAAATTATGAACGAGTATTTAATACCTGCTAATTCAAAAAAATCTATGTTAATATTCGGAATATTTAATAAGTTTGATTTAATTATGTTTGGTATAGGGGTAGGTATTTCATTATTATTACTTATAATACTTCCAGTAGAGAGCTTGATATTTGCTATTATAGCTCTTGCTCCTGGAGTAATAACAGGTGTACTTGTTATACCTATTCCTAACTATCATAATATTAGAACGATAATAGGATTAGCATATGAATTTTATACAACTAGACAACAGTATGTATGGAAAGGTTGGTGTATTAAAGATGGCGACGAAAACAACAAAAAGTAAGTATACAAATGATGATATTCCTATAAAAGGAATTACTAATGGAGTAATATACTTAGAGGGAAGACAAAATTTAAAGGTTACAGGAGTAAAGATTATGCCAAGAAATATATTTATTCTTGATCCTAATATGCAAAGTGCAATTATAACTAATTTAAAGACTGTTTATAATGTTATTGATTATGAATTTTGGATTATAGTAGCAGATAGACCAGTAGATATTAATGTATATTTATCTGAGTTAGAGCTTTTATATAATAAAACTTCTGATCCATCTAGAAGAAAGATTATCAACCAAGATCTTAGTAAGGCAAATATGTTTATGAATAATAATGTAGTTGATACAGAGTATTTCCTATTATTTAAAGAGAAGAATGACGATGTTATTAATAAGCGAATTAGAAATTTGATAAATAACTTTGCAAATGCTGGTTTGACGGCATTTCAAACAACAAATGATGATCTTAGAATGATTCTAGATAACTTCTTAAACGGAGGAGTTACTACTGAGTTTGGGACGGTGTTATCATGATAGATATTAAGAGTCAAATAGCTCCAAAAGGGTTAGAATTTAAACCTTCTGAGTTTGTAATAAGTGATAAGTATGCAACTATTTTAACTGTTATTAGTTATCCAAAATATATTTATCCAGGATATCTATCATCTTTAACATCTATGGCAGGTATAAAACTTGTTATTAAACATATACCACTTCCTTTTAGTACTATTCAAAAAATGCTTAATAAAGAAATAGCTGACTTAAAAGTTAGATATCAAGAGGAAAATGATAAAACTATACAAGAGAGAATTAAACAAGATTATGCATCTTTAGAGCAATTCATATCTGAACTTGCAGCTTCTCAGTCTAAAATATATGATTTTCAAATGCATATAATGATTACTGCAAATTCTCAAGATGAATTAGTGGTAAAAAAATTACAGTTAAAAAATTATTTAGAAGCAATGGAAATGAAAGCTATACCTTTAAGATTTGAGCAAGATAAAGTTTTAAAATCTATGCTTCCAATATACGATAAACAAGATATTGAAGATAGAATAGGAACTCCAATTCCAGCACCTACAATGGCTGCTATGTATCCTTTTATTTTCGATAGTATTAAAGACCCAGGATTATCTACATTACTTGGTATTGATTTTTCTGGAGGAGTAATCTTATTTAATCAATTTTTATATCAAATAAGAAAAGAACATAATAGAAATAATGCAAATATGATTATTTTAGGTACATCTGGTAGTGGTAAATCAACTGCTGCTAAATTATTACTAAGATCACATATAAGAAATAATTATCAATTGGTAGTAATAGATCCTGAAGGTGAACTTGAGGATATGTGTAATCTTTATGGTGGAGATTTCATTAGCCTTGGTAAAGGTGGACAATTTGGTATGATTAATCCACTTGAAGTAGTAATGGATGTAGATGAGGAAGAAATAAAACAAGGATTAGGATATACAACATTTACTAGAACTATTCAATCTTTAAAAGCATTTTTAAAATATTATGATCCAACAATTGAAGAAGATGTACTAAATATGTTTAGTGAAATAGTTCAAGAAACATATAGACGTTTTAATATTAGTTTTGAAACAGACTTTACAAGGTTGACTTCAAAAGATTATCCTACTTTTAAAGATGTATATGCTACTTTAAAAGGAAAACTTCTTTCTATGCCAGAACGTACTCAAGAAAGAGATATATTGGAGAAATTGGAATTAAAAATAAGACCAATTGTAAAAGAGTTAAGATATTATTTTGATGGTCATACAACAATAACTACAAATAGTGAATTTATAGTATTTAACATAAGAGAATTAATGAATTCTGATGCTAATATACGTAATGCATTATTCTTCAATGTACTTAAATATGCATGGAGTTTAACTCTTGATGCAAGTAAGAATACAGTTTTAACTGTTGATGAAGCACATGTATTATTAAGTAACCAAAATGTTTTAGGTGCTGACTTCTTAGCACAAATACAAAGACGTGCAAGAAAGTATAATACAGGTACTATAATTATTACACAACAACCAACAGATTTCTGTGATCCTTCAGTTATTACTCAAGGTAAGGCAATATTTGATAATGCTTCTTACTATTTAGTAATGGGATTAAAGAAACAAGCTGCAACAGATTTGGCAAGATTAATTGATTTAAATGAAAGTGAAATTGAAAGTATAAAGAAATATGGTCAAGGTGAAGCTTTATTTGTCTGTGGTGGACGTCGTATGAGAATAAATGTTGTTGTAACAGACGAAGAATTAGATTCGTTTGGAAAAGGTGGAGGACTATAATATATAATCCTCCTATTATTTAGGTGGTGATTTTATGGCACAAGGTGGTATGGGTGGTAAAATACCTATAGGTCAAGGTGGAAGTTCACCTAATATGAAGATTAGTTCATCTGATCCTAAAAATAATAAAATATCAGCTAATCAAACAAGAGCTAACCAGGAGTCATTGGCTAAAGCAAATGCAAACAAAGATAAGTTAACTAAAAGAGCTCCTGAGGGAAAATCTGCTAGTGGATTAAATTCTAATAGTAATCAAAGAGGAAATGGAACTAGTAGTTCATATAATAAAAAAAGTACTGCAAACAATAAAAATAATCAACAAAATCAACTTACTCAATATCAGAAAATAAAAAGAAAAGCTGCTGAAGAAGCAATAAAGTATGCATTAGCAGCAGAAGGTGTACCAACACAAGCAACTGAAAAATTTTTAAAAACTAAGCCTGGTCAAAAAATGTTAGACCAAGTGGCAATGAAAAAAAATCCAAATATACTTGATGCTCCAAAGAAAATAGCAAAATTAGCAAAAAATCAATCTGAAAAAACTTTAGATGAGAAAAGTGATGAGAAAACAGAACTGGACAATCAAAATGGAGAAATTAGTTTTGAATTTAGTTTAAAAACAATAAAATGGATATTAATTATTACTCCTGTAATGGCTGTATTAATATTCTTTTTGCTATCTATTGTTGTTGCACTTAATGATGAGAAAGCTTCATCTATGATACTTGCAGGTATGGTTTCTGACGATGAAAGTTCTACAATAATAAATGAAGCTAGAAGCGATACGGGTACTTCCTCTGTTGGAATGTCCGCTGTAGGAAAAGGTAGCGATAAATATCCAAAGGAATATTATGAGAGATTATCTAAATTAGGAAATGTATACTCTAGTCAACAAGAATGTACTGGAAAATCATGTTTAAGTAGACCAGAGTTTATGTACTATTTAAAAATTGCCGATTTATCACAAAGATATAAAAATAAGTATAATGTTGATTTAGATTGGTATTTAATAAGTGCTACAAATTTATATTTTTCTAAGACTACAGAAGAAATAATGAAAGCAAATTTAGGTGGATATGACGAAACAACTTTAGATGATTATGACACTTTATCTGGATTAGATTGGGATAATGATTATAAAAATATAGGTGGTTATACATATTTATCGCCTAATGATTCTACATTTGATTTGCAAATTTTAGCAAAAAATATGGTAAAAAAGAAGACTATTCAAACTTGCACTAATGGAAGTGGAAATGTAGTTAAAACTCAAGAAGATGAAGATGTTGAGGATATGTATTTAGTAGCTGGAGGTTCTAAGAGATTAAATTGTTCTAGTGGTCAAAAGTACTCTGTTACAAGTACATATACTTTAGATAAAGATAAATATGATGAATTTTTGTTAGAGTATATTGATAGAAAAATATTAAAAGGAAATACAAATGATGAATCATCTAACACAGATCCACTTAGTTGTATATCTGCTAATAAATCTTTTTGGTGGCCAATAGGAAGCATTGAAGAAACAAGTGGAGAAAATGGTATAAAATTGGCACAAGGTGAACCAGCATCAATAGCAATTTCTTCTTATTTTGGTTCAAAAGAGGGCTTTAGAATTAAAGGTCATGGAGCACTTGACATAACATCTGCTGGTTATGGAGCAGGAAAAATTGATGTCATTGCATCCAAATCTGGAACTGTAGTATATCCTACAAGTTCTTCTCAAACAGGATTTGCGGATAATGGTTATTTAAATAACAAAGATGGCGGTGGGTATGGAAACTATGTAATAATTGATCATGGAGATAATGTTTATACACTTTATGGGCATTTAGCACAAAATAGTATTACAGTTAGAGCTGGAGACAAAGTAACTCAAGGTCAAGTTATAGCAAAATTAGGTCATAGTGGAAGTAGTACTGGACCTCACTTACATTTTGAGGTACGTGATGGAGGAAATACTTCATCAAATAAAGTTGACCCTTTAAAATATGTTGATCCTAGTAATCCTAGACCTGGAGATAGTTCTTTAGCATGTAGTAAAAGTAATAATATCTCACAAGCTTTTGTTAGCGTAGCATTAAAAGAAAAAGATGACCCATCATCTCAAGGTGGAGATAAATATAAAAATTATATGTGTCCAACATGTGGAGACTTTTCTTGGTGTGCATCATTTGTATCATGGGTTATAGATAATACTGAATATAATGGAACAAAATTATCTGATATAATTAATTTTAAAAGTACATGGACTTATGAATATATGAATAATTTTTATGAAGCAAATGGGCAAAATAATAAGAAGTTTTATTACAATGATAATTGTAGTAAATTAGCTGGTAAAAATGGAGATGGAACTACATATACACCAAAAGAAGGAGACTTAATATTCTTTGATTGGAATAACAAATTTACTACAATGCCAACAGACTCAGAGCATGTTAGTCATATTGGAATTGTAAAGAATGTATCTGGTGGAGTAGTTTATACTATTGAAGGTAATTCATCTAATGCAGTCAAAGAACACAGTTACCAATTAAACAGTTGTAGTGTAGTTGGATTTGGCTCTTGGTATTAGGAGGTTATATAATGATGAAGAAAGCGTTAAGTATAATAATAGCTATATTTCTATTAACTGGATGTTCGTCAGAATATAATCTAGAACTAAGTAATAATAAAATTAAAGAAAAAATTGTAACAAATATACTGGATTCGGATATACCATCTCAACAAAGTTCTATCTCGGAAGTAGATGACCGAATAACACCTTTTATAAATAATGATCAGTATCCATTTGATGATAGTGATGATAAAAAATACAAAAAAACTATAAAAGAAGATAATGGAACTACACAAGTCACTTTAGAATATAATTATTCACATTCTGATTATAGAAAATCTAAAATATATAAAACATGTTTTGAAAAAGCAAGGTTTGATAACTTAGATAATGGGTATCAACTTAACTTTACAGGTAAATTTTATTGTTTATATGGTGATGAATTAGTAGTTAATATAAAAACTAATAATAAGGTTATTAGTAATAATGCTACAAAAGTATCGGGTAATACATATACTTGGATTATTAATAATGATAATGTTAATGATATAAATATTAATATGAAAATTTCAGACCAAAGTAAAACAATTAATTATGTTTTATATGTTATTGCAGCTATATTCTTTATTGCAGTTATAATATTTGGATATAACGTTTATCAGAAGATAAAAAATAGAGATTCAGTAAATGAAATATGATGTGGGGTGTAAGAATGAAAAAATTTAATAAACTTTTGTATGGACTTGGACTTGTAACACTATTTCTTGTACCTCAAAATATAAGATCTTATGATTTTGAATCTGCTAAAAGAGAACAACAAGTTAAAGCTACTCGTAAAGAAATATACGATTTATATAATTTACAAAAAAGTTTAGTAAAAGAACAAAGTAGTGGTGATACTAGCCAATTTGGTGTAATTGGATATAATGGTGCATGTAGTACTGTTAAAGTTAATGGTGGTACAGTATCACTAGATGACTATATTGCAGGCGTAATTAAACATGAAATGGGTGGAAATTCATTAGAAGCATTAAAAGCCCAAGCAATAGCAGCTCGTTCGTTTTTATTAAGTACACATAAAAACTCTACGTCATGTAGCGTAGTTAGTGGTCAATCGTATCAGGTTTATAATGAAGATAAAGATGCAAATAGTATATATAAACAAGCTGTAGCTGAAACATCTGGAATGGTAGTTAGTCGTGATGGAGAAGTTGCACATACTCAATATCAATCATACCCAGCTGGAAGATGGCAAACAAGTGATAGTAGTGGATGGCATGTTCAATTTCAAAGATTTGCTGATGATAGTTCTACAAAATGGACATGGAATGGTCCTTCAAAAGAGACAGTAAAATCTATTTCACCTGGTACTGAAATGAATTATGATAACCCTCATAACTGGGGAATGAGTCAGACCATAGCAGTATATCTTGCAAAAGCAGAAGGATATAACTATCAACAATTAATTGAGCTATTTTATGCACAACCAATTGTAAAAATAACAGATGGAGTTTATGATGGAAATGTAAAATATGTAACCGGAGCAGTAGGTAATGTTACATATTGGAATCAAGGTGATTTTTCAAATTATTCATATGGACATGGATGTGGTTCAATATCTGCATGTGGATGTGGTCCTTCATCTGTAGCAATAGTTGCATCAAGTTTCTTAAATAGACCTATATCCCCTGTAGAAACAACTGAAAAAGTATGTGATCTTGGAGGATGTACTAGTAATGGAACTATTAATTCAACATTAGGTAAAACATTAACTACAGTATATGGTATTAGGACTACAAGTACTTCTAATGATCAAGAAGTTGTAAATGCACTTGGTACAGGAAAAGCACTTGTTATAGCACATATGGGACCAGGAACATTTACAACTGGTGGTCATTATATTGTGTTAACTGGTGTAAATGCTCAAGGTCAAGTATCTGTTGCAGACCCAGGAAGTAGGAGTAGAACTGAACAAAAGTGGTTTGATTTTAATTTGGTTATGTCACAAAAGAAAGGACCTTATACTATAGCATATAAATCATAGGTGATAAAATGAAAAGAAGAATTTTATTTATATTAAGTTTTATATTAATATTTTGTGCTGGATGCACTGCAAATTATAATGTGGTTATAAATAAAGATGGTACAGTTGAAGAAAAATTATATGCTTATGAAAAAGAAGAATTCTTTCAGCAGTATCCAAAATCATCTAAAGGACTTGTTATTTCATATATATTAGAACCATATTTAGATAAATTAAACGAAAATAATTATACTGTAGAAAATAATATTACAGAAACTAATGCTGGAGTAAATATTACAAAAAAATATTCTAGTTTTGAAGATTATGTAAAAAATAGTATAATATATAATCAGTTTACGGATGAAATAAAATATGATAAAAATGGAAAGAAAGAAACCATTTCACTTACAGGAAATTTTTGCCATTCAGATCAAAATCAAGAAATAATTCCTGTAGATAATGGAAGTATTGCAATAACAGTTCCATATAAAGTTGATGAACAAAATGCCGATAAAGTAAATGAAACATCATATTTATGGAATTTTGATGAAGATGATGATGAGAGAGAAATAAAAATTTCATTTGACAGTTCAAAAGATGCTAATTATAGTTATTTACCTATAATTGGTTTAATCTCTGTATTAATATTTATATTAATATTAGGATTTATATTGTATAATAATTTAAATAATAAAAGGAAAAATGCAAACAAATTATAGGAGGTGTAATTTATGAAATTAAAATTTACAGCATCTGCAAAAGATATGTTAATTTTTGGAATATTCTCATTAGTTGTATTTTTATTAATTTGTATTGCTGTATCAAACTTAGGAACATTTATAACAGATAATACTTTTTCAGGATTAAATATACTTCCTGCTTTAACAAAATATATATCTGTAACAATTGTTTTATTTCTTATATCTTTAGCAGCAATGTTTATGAGTGTTCAATCATGGTTTATTGAACGTAGTGATGGAATTGGTTTTAAAATAGGAGACAAAAAAGAGAAAAACTATTCTCATTGGGCAAAAGATAAGGAAATACAAAAGGGACTAGATGTTGTTGCTGTTGATCCAACAGCGCCTAAAACAGAAGCAGCAGGAATTCCACTTATAATGACTCCAAAAAAAGTATGGGTTGATAATGGTGGATATCATAATTTAGTAATAGGTTCTACTGGTGCAGGTAAAACTCAAACAACAGTTTTACCAATGGTAAATCTTTTATCTAAGCATGATGAATCTATGATTATAACAGACCCAAAAGGTGAAATATATGAACAAACGTCTAATTATTTAAAAAGCTTAGGATATAATATTGTACTATTAAATTTCCGTGATCCTCAACAAGGTAATAGTTGGAATCCAATGTATTTACCATATTCTCTTTATCAAGAAAATAAAATAGATAAATCTATTGAGTTACTTGAAGACTTAGCTGCTAATATATTAAAGGATCCACAAGCTAAATCACAAGATCCGTTTTGGGAAAATACGTCAGCTGACTATTTTGCAGGTTTAGCTTTTGCTCTTTTTGAAGATGGTAAAGAAGAAGAAATAAATTTAAATAGTATAAATTTAATGTCAACAATAGGAGAAGAGAAACTTGCAAATACAACGTACATAAAAGAATATTTCTCGTATAAAGAACCATCAAGTACAGCATATGTTAAAGCTTCATCAACTCTTATGGCTCCAAACGAAACAAAAGGTTCAATACTTTCTGTATTTAAACAAAGAGTTCAACTTTTTGCATCCAGAAAAAATTTATCAGAAATGCTTGGACATAATGATTTTGATATGAGAGATATAGGTAGAAAAAAGACAGCAGTTTTTATTGTAATTCAAGATGAGAAAACTACTTATCATACTCTAGTAACAATTTTTCTTAAGCAGTGTTATGAAACTCTTATTTCAGTAGCACAAGAATGTGGTGGAAAATTACCTCATAGAACTAATTTCATTTTGGATGAGTTTGCAAATATGCCACCACTTAAAGACGTTACAACAATGGTAACAGCTGCACGTTCTAGAAATATAAGATTTACATTCATTATTCAGAACTTTGCTCAGTTATACGAAGTTTATGGAAAAGAAAATGGAGAAACTATTAAAGGAAACTGTGGAAATATTGTTTATTTGATTAGTACAGAATTAAGTGCACTTGAGGAAATTAGTAAAATGTGTGGGGAAGTAAAATCAAAAGAAAAAGAGAAAACTTCGTCTACTCCTTTAGTAACTGTAAGTGATTTACAAAGAATGGAACAATGGGAAACAATAATATTAAGAATTAGAACAATGCCATTTAAGACCAAACTTACTCCAAATTATAAAATGAATTGGGGTCATGATTTTCCTAAAGCTGATTATCCACAACGTGAGGAAATAGATGTTAAAATATTCGATTTAAAGGGATTTGTAGAGGCAAAAAGAGAAGAGAAAATTAACAAATTAGTTGGTCAAGGTACAGGTTCGTCTCCATTTGGAGGAAGTTCACCATTTGGAGGTGGTTCACCATTTGGAACTGGTACTCCATTTGGAGGAAGTTCACCATTTGGAGGTGGTTCGCCATTTGGATCTAGCTCTCCATTTGGAGGAAGTTCACCATTTGGTAAAGGAACACCAAGCAGTCCATTTTCATCAAAACCTCAATCTCAATCTAATAATAAAAATGTGGGAATTGATTTAGATAGTCTTGTAAAACGAATTGATGAAAAAATTGCAGAAATGGATAAGGAAGAACAACTTAATAAATCAAATAAAATTGATGAACCATCTAAAGATGTTAAAGATCAAGAACCTAAAAATAATACTAATGAATCTAAAGAAAATATATCAGAAGTTAAATCAATTGAAAATAAACAAACTTTTGTTCCTAATGAAAAAGAAAATATTAGTGATGATCAATTCTTTGATGATTTCTTTGGAGATGATTAATTTATTAAAGAAAACTTTAAAAAAATTAAAGTTTTTTTTGTTATTTTGCATAAAAAAGATTATATATGATATAATCTTAGTAACCAAATTATTTAGGTTAAAGGTGGTGTTATGGATTTTTTTTGGATTTTTATGATAATTGTTTTATCAGTTATCGAGATTTTATCAATTAATTTAACTACAGTATGGTTCGTAATAAGTGCTCTAGTTTCATTAGTAATTTCATTTTTTTCTGATAACTTCTTTTTACAATTTTCTATCTTTGTTATTTTAGGTATAATTTTACTTGTAACAACTAGACCATTGTTGAAAAGATTTTTAAAAGTTGAGAAAACAAATACAAATTTTGATAGGGTAATTGGTATGTCTGGAATAGTTACTAGTGATATATCACCAATTACTGTTGGTGAAGTGAAAGTTGACGGTAAAAGGTGGAGTGCTATTGCGGATGAAGAAATAAAGTGTGATCAAATAGTGGAAATATTAGACATTATTGGAGTAAAGTTAAAAGTGAGAAAGGTAGATAAATAATATGAAGATATTAATTATTATGTTAATAGTGGTATTTGTGCTTGTAATACCAAATATTAAAATTGTACCACAAGCAAAAGTTTATGTAATTGAAAGATTAGGGTCATATTTTAAAACATGGCAAAATGGATTACATATTAAAATTCCATTTTTTGATAGAATTTCAAATGTTGTTACATTAAAAGAAATTGTTAAGGATTTTCCGCCTCAACCAGTTATTACAAAAGATAATGTAACTATGCAAATTGATACAGTAGTTTATTTTCAAATTACTGACGCAAAGTTATATACTTATGGTGTTGAACAACCAATAAGCGCTATTGAAAATTTAACAGCAACAACACTTAGAAATTTAATTGGAGAGTTAGAATTAGATCAAACTTTAACATCAAGAGATATAATTAATACTAAAATGCGTTCTATACTAGATGAAGCAACTGACCCATGGGGAATTAAGATTAACCGTGTTGAGGTAAAAAATATTATTCCTCCTCGTGATATTCAAGAGGCAATGGAAAAACAAATGCGTGCAGAACGTGAAAGAAGAGAAAAAATTCTTCAAGCTGAAGGTGAGAAAAAATCTAATATATTAATAGCAGAAGGTGAAAAAGAGAGTGCTATATTAAGAGCAGAAGCAGATAAAGAAACACAGATTCGTGTTGCTGAAGGTCAAGCACAAGCCTTGTTAAAGATTAAAGAAGCAGAAGCAACTGGTATAAAGATGCTTAAAGAAGCAGAAGCAGAAGGAATAAATATGATAAAACAAGCATCAGCCGATGAATCAGTTCTTAGATTAAAAGGATTTGAAGCATTAAAGGATTTAGCAAATGGAACATCTACAAAAATAATTGTTCCAGCTGATTTACAAGGAATTGCAACATTGGGAACTACTTTAAATGAAGTATTAGATAAAAATAATAAATAAATTTTAAATATATGTAAGTTAAACTTCTTACATATATTTTTTTTATTATTTAAATAATTGCATATATTTTTTCAAATATTGAAAAAATTCTACTTAAATAAATTAATAATTTTTATTTTAATATTTTAATTAGATTTGATACTATTTTTTTGGGGTGTAATTGTGGATAAAAAAGAACGTTTTTTACAATATAATAAGTATGAATTTATAAAAAAATTATTTAAGTATATATTTAATATTGATATTATAAAAATTAGTTCTACTGATATTGTTGATAAAAAAATCTCGAATGTAAGAAAAATGTGCATAACTTTATGCACATATTTACAAGAAACTAAATTTAATATAAAACTAAATATTATAAATGAAAAATATGTTAGGATAAATGAGGATATTTTATGTATTAAGATATATATAAACTTAAAAAATGGAAAGAAAATAACATTAGAAACGCTTGAATTTTATAGAATTAATAGTGAAGATATAATTGGATTTGAAAATTACGTAATTTGTAATATATTTGTTGATTATAATTTAGTAATAAATAATTCGGATTTAAAAGTTTTAGTGCTTGATTATTTGACTAATTTTTAATGAATATTTGTAGTTATTTTTCTTTGATTATTATATAATTATAATAAGGAGGATTAGTATGGAAATATTAATTATTTTATTGCTTATAATTATAATTAGTTTGTTGATAGTTTTAATTATGAAAATGAAAAACAATGAATCGACTGCTGATAAATTAAGAAAAATTGAAACAGATATTGTCAAAGAAATTGGTGAATTTAAAAATGATTTTATAAGAGATATAAATGATGATTTTAGTACTATGAATGATAAAATTGATTATAGATTAAGGTTAATAAGTGAGAAGGTAAACGAAAGATTAGATGAAAATTTTGAGAAGAGTAATAAAACTTTTACAGCAGTATTAGAAAGATTATCTAAAATAGATGAAGCACAAAAGAAAATAGATAGTTTATCAAGCGATATTATTTCTTTACAGGGAATATTAACAGATAAAAAAACGAGGGGAATATTTGGTGAGGTAAACCTTGAACATATTATGTCAAATATATTTGGACAAAATAATAAAAAAATATATCAAATGCAGTATTCTTTTATAAACGGAACAATCGCGGATTGTGTTTTATTTGCCCCAGAGCCATTAGGCACAATTGCTATCGATTCTAAATTTCCACTTGAAAATTATCAAATAATGGTTGATAGAAATGTTAGCAATGAAAAAAGAATAGTTGCTGAGAAGTTATTCAAAAATGATATGAAAAAGCATATAGATGATATAAGTAGTAAGTATATTATTCCAGGAGTAACATCAGATCAAGCAATATTATTTTTACCAGCAGAAGCTATATTTGCAGAGATAAATGCTTACCATACTGAATTATTAAATTATGCATACAAAAAAAGAGTGTGGATAACTTCTCCAACAACTTTAATAAGTACATTAACTACAATTCAAATTATAATGAAAAATATTGAAAGAGATAAATACGCAAAAGTTATACACAATGAATTGTCACTTTTAGATGAAGAATTTAAAAGATATAAGGATAGATGGGATAAATTATATAGGAGTATAGAGACAGTAAGCAAAGATGTAAAAGATATACACACGACGACAGAAAAAATTACAAAGAGATTTAATAGCATAAATAAGGTTGAAATAAACGAATTGGAATACAATGATTAGAAATATAAATTATTTATTAATCATTATATGTATAGTATTTAGTTTAGGTATCGCCATACAAAAAGATCAAACACTTGTTTTAGTACTTAAAGATATTTCTATTATTTTTACTATCCTTATTCCATATATTAGTCAGGCAATATTCAATGTGAAGATAGATGATAAAATAAAATTTATTTGGATTCTTTTTATATTCTTTTCACAATTAATAGGTGTCAATTTAAATGTATATAATAATATTTATTTTTATGATAAAATCATTCATTTTACATCAGGAATTATATCTGCATATTTTTCACTTTTTTGTTTACATTTGTTAAATAAGTATGATTGTAAAAATAAATTATTTAATTATATATGGATGATTATATTTACATTATCTATAGCTGCTTTATGGGAAATGTTTGAATATACATCCAATATATTGTTTAAAATGGATGTACAAAGAGTAGCACTTACAGGAGTAAATGATACAATGCAAGATATGATATCTGCACTCTTAGGATCACTGATTTTATCTATAATATATTTGTTTAATCATAATATAACTATATTTAAATTTAAAAATAAAATAAAAAAGATATATTAAATTTATCTTTTTTTATTTATTTATAGTATAATTGATAATAGGTGAAGTATATGGAAGATAAGATAATAGAAAATATTAAGAATCAAAAAAGAGCTTTAAGTGTTCATGAACTTGAAATACTTTTAGAATTAAATAATGTAAATGAATTAAAAGAATTACTTAAAGCTTTAAATAATTTAGAAGAAAACGCTAAAATATATCACACAAAGAAAGATAAATACATGTTATTTGAAGATAGTAATTCTAGAGTAGGGATTCTTCAAGCTACAACAAAGGGTACAGGTTATGTTCTATTAGAATCTGGTGAAGAAATTAAAGTTTATGAAGAAAACTTAAATGGAGCTATTAATAAAGATAAAGTTATTGTTAATATTGATGATAATAAATCTATACCTATGACAGGTTCAATAGTAAAGATAGTTGAAAGGACAAATAATCAATTAGTTGGTACTGTTTACATTAAAAAAAATAAAATATATGTAAAGCCTGATGACAAAAAAATTAATATAACTGTTGTAATAGAACATAATTATCACAGTAACTTGGTAGAAGGACATAAAGTTTTAGTTAAATTGTTAAATAGAAATTCAAAAGGAGAATATAACTGTCAAATAATTAAAGTATTAGGACATATAAATGATCCTGGTGTTGACATACTTTGCATAATGGCAAAGTATAATATAAACGATGCATTCCCTAAAGAAGTTATGGAACAAGTTCAAAAAGAAATTCCTAGTGAAGTTACTGAAGAAGAAATTAAAAAAAGATTATCAAAAACAGGTAAGGATTTAAGAGATGAAGTAATATTTACTATAGATGGTGATGATACAAAAGATATAGATGATGCTATTAGCATAGACAAATTAGATAATGGTAATTATAAGTTAGGAGTACATATAGCAGATGTAAGTTATTATGTTACAGAAAATAGTCCATTGGATAAAGAAGCACTAAGTAGGGGAACAAGCGTATATTTAGCAGATCGTGTAACACCTATGTTACCACATGAACTATCAAATGGTATATGTTCCTTAAATCCAAATGTTGATAGATTTGCTTTATCATGTGTAATGGAAATAGATGATAAAGGAAATGTAGTTAACTATGAAATATTCGATAGTATAATACGTTCTAGAATTCAGATGACTTATAAAAAAGTTAATAAAGTAATTGAAGAAAATGAAGTACCAGAAGGATATGAACCATTTGCTGATAAATTAAAATTGATGAAAGAATTAGCAGATATTTTAAGAAAAAATAAAATTTCAAAAGGATATATAGATTTTGAAATTGAAGAACCAAAAGTTATAGTAAATGAAGATGGTGAAGCTATTGATGTAGTATTAAGAGAACGTGGAGCAGGTGAAAAACTAATAGAAGATTTCATGATAGCAGCAAATGAAACAGTAGCATCACATTTTGCAAATATGGAATATCCATTAATATATAGAGTACATGGAGAACCAAGTGAAGAGAAAATGACGAATTTTTTCCATTTAGTAAGTATAATGGGTTATACTCTAACTGGTAATTTTAAGAAAATCACACCAAAATCTATTCAAGAAATATTAGACCAATTAAAAGATAAAAAAGAGTACTATATTCTATCTAGTCAAATGCTAAGAAGTATGCAAAAGGCAGTTTATGATACTAAAAACATTGGACACTTTGGATTAGCAAGTAAAATGTATTGTCATTTTACATCTCCAATAAGAAGATATCCTGATTTAACAGTACATCGTTCTATTAGAAAATGTTTATTATCAGATAATATGACATTAGAAAGCATTAAATCTTGGGAAAGTAAGCTACCTATGATGGCTGAGCATTCATCTATGAAAGAAAGAGATGCTGTAGATTGTGAACGAGAAGTAGATGATATGAAAATGGCAGAATACATGGAAAAGCATATAGGTGAAGAATATCATGGAGTTATAACTGGAGTAGTTAACTTTGGATTTTTTGTACAATTGCCTAATATGGTAGAAGGATTAGTACATGTAGAAGACTTAAAAGGTGATTTTTACTTATATGATGAGTCTACATTTAGTTTAACAAGTCCTAAAGATAAGAGAGGATTTAGATTAGGTGATGAAGTTGATGTAGTCGTAAAAGCTGCTAATAAGGAAGAACATACAGTAGATTTTGTTTTAGGAGGTAAGTCGTGCAAAGAAGAAGTATTAAAAAAAGTGTAAAAGAATTTTTCGTATTAATAATAGTTGGAGTTTTAATTGGAGTAGTTGGATATTTTGGGTATAAATTCATTTCAAATGAAAATGAACCAAAAAAGGAAGAAAATAATACTGAAGAAACAAATTCAAATATAAAAGACGAGGAAGAACAAGAACAAATAAAAGAACCAACAGAAAAAAGAATGTCTATTGTTATGGTAGGTGATGCATTAATTCATGGTGCAGTATACATGGATGCACATAAAAATGGAAAATATGATTTCACAAGTATGTTTACTGATATAAAACCGATTATTAGTAAATATGACTTAAGATATTATAATCAGGAAAGTATAATAGGAGGAGGAGCACCACAGCATTATCCAAGACTAAATTCTCCAGATGCTATAGGTGAAAATTTAATATCTATAGGTTTTAATTTAGTTAGTTTGGCAAATAACCACTCCTTTGATCAAAATGAATCAGGACTAAAATACTCGTTAGCATTCTGGAAAAAATACTCAGATAAAGTACATACATCCGGTTCATATTCTTCATTTGAAGAAAGAGATGAAATTCCTATTTATGAACAAAATGGAATAAAGTATGCATTTTTATCTTATACAATACCAACCAATGGATTAAGTGCACCAGCAGGTAAGGAATATTATGTAAATGTATATGATGAAGTACAGGTTAAAAATGATGTAAATAAAGCTCGTAGCAAAGGTGTAGAAGTAATAATTGTTGCAATGCACTGGGGAGAAGAATACACACATGTACCAACACAACAACAAACACAAGTAGCAAAATATTTATCAGATTTGGGTGTAAATTTAGTTATAGGTTCTCATCCACATGTAATTCAACCAATAGAATATGTAGGAGACACTTTAGTTATATATTCACTTGGAAACTTTATTTCTGCCCAAAGAGTACTTGGTTTAGAAAAAATAATAGGTTTACTAGTAGGAACTGATATTGTAGTAAAAGATAAAAAAGTAACATTTGAAAATACTAACTTCGAATTATTATATACTTATTACACATCAGCAAATACAAATTTTAAGGTAATACCATTTAGTAAATTAGATAATAGCATATTAAATAATTATGAAAAAATAAATAAAGAGTATAGAAATATAGTAGATAAGTCGGGGAAGTTCAATGGAAATAAATAATAAAAAAGCATATTATGAATACGAAATAGAGGATACATATGAAGCTGGAATAGTTTTAAAGGGTACAGAAATAAAATCAATTCGTGAAGGTAGGGCTAACTTAAAGGATAGTTATGCAATATATAAAAATGGTGAGATATTTATTTTAAATATGCACATAAGCAAATATGATAAAGGTAATATATTTAATCATGATGAGACAAGAACTAGAAAATTACTTCTTAATAAAAAAGAAATATTTAAAATTAGAGATATGCTTCAAAGAGACGGCTACACATTAGTTCCAATAAAATTATATTTTAAATCTAATCGTGCAAAGGTTTTAATTGGTGTAGCTCGTGGTAAAAAGAATTATGATAAACGTGAGTCTATTAAAGAAAAAGATATTAAAAGAGACCTTCAAAAACAAATGAAAAATTATTAAAGCAACACAACGTAGCGTAAAAAAAATCCAATGTAAAGTTAACTTGCTGTTTAAAAATTTAGAATTTTTGTATTATTGTGACGAAAGAAGGGATATTATGACTTTAGGTCAAAAATTAAAAGAAATGAGAAGAAAAATGGGATTGTCACAAGAATCTTTGGGAGAAATAATATGTGTTTCAAGGCAGGCTATTACAAAATGGGAAAATGATACAGGAATTCCTGATATTTCAAATTTGCAAGAATTATCAAAAATATTTGGTACAACAATAGATTATTTATTAAATGAAAATAATAGTTTACCTTTACTTAAAATGAAGTTAGACATAAGTAAAGAAAAAGATAATAAAGAAAGTAATGATGAGATAATTAGACATTATTACTCTGATGATTGGAATATTAAATTTGTTTCTCATAGTAGATGCTACAAAAATAAAATTCTAAATTTTTTAGAAACTGGATTAATTGCTTTTTCGAATTGGTATGGCAATTTTTGGATACTTAAGATGTTTTTATATGATGTTGATAATGTTAATAATGAATACTTTTTATTAACAAGAGATGATATCAAATTATTATGTCATATAAATAATAATCAACTACATATAATTGAATTGGGAGATTTACCAATAAAAAAAGATTCGTTTATATTTGATGATAAATTATTTGTAATAAAATCTAATACAAAGAGTAATAAACAAATGATTGTTAAAGAATATATAATATTGCCATTAATTATTACAACTTTACTTGTAATTCTATTTGCAATCTTAATAACACTTGGAATTATATTTTCAAAATAAATTCTAAACCTAGTATAAAAAGAAGTATAATAATGTGAATTAAGTATTCTCATGAACAAAATTTAATTAGTTATTGTCGAATGTGCGCAAATTTTTAGACTAAATTCAGGTTTATAAAAATTTGTTTAATTTACCAGACTTATTTCATGTTTAAAGCAGAGAAACGGAAATAAGTCTTTTAATTTTGACTAATAAATGTGAAATTTTTGCATGCTAAAATAACAGAGTTATCTCCGTTTTTTAAACTTATTTACGTTTTTATTTCAATAGGATGCATTTAATTGTTTAGTAACAAATAAAGAAGAACTTTATTTGTATTACTTATTATAATCAATGAAATTTAAAAATCAAGGGTATATAAACTCATTTCACTCGCCCTTGATTTTACATTTCATTATACTATAATCAAACTTATTTCAGCTTTTTTATTAAAAGCGGAATTCCAAATGAAAATTAACGTTATTGTCGAATGTGTATCTTTTTATCTTGCATTTTATAATAAAATATTATATACTTAGATTGTAGATAATACGTGAAGGGAGTGTGCTTAAATGCAAATTACATCTGTAAATGTCAAAAAATATGACAAAGAAGAATCTAAAATGAAAGGAATCGCTTCAGTACTAATCGATGATTGCTTTGTAATCCGTGATATTAGAATTATTGATGGAAATGATGGGTTATTCATTGCTTTTCCAAGTCGTAAGAACAATGAAGGATTATATGTTGATGTAGCTCATCCAATTAATTCTGAGACAAGAAAATTATTTGAAGATGCAATTTTTGAAGAATATAATAAAGTTGAAGAATAAAATATAAAGAACATATATATGTTCTTTTTTTTGCATATATATTAATAGGAGGTATATATGGAAAAAGAATTAGAACAATTTAATCATACAGTTACATTAACTGAAAGAAAAAATTTATTAGTTACAGGCGTAAAAAAAATAGATAATTTTGATAGTAATGAATTTTTGCTTGAAACATCTATGGGTTATTTAAGTATAAAAGGTTCAGATTTAGAAATTGTAAAGTTAGATACATATCAAGGAAATGTTTCAATTAAAGGGCAAGTAAGTAATTTAAACTATAGTGAAAATGGTAGTAAGAACAAAGAAGAAAGCTTCATTAGTAAATTATTTAAATGATAAATATAAAAGCTCAATTAAGCATTATAATATTTTCATATATATATGGCTCATTATTTTATTATTTATTATTTTTATGTAGAAATTATATAAATTATAAAAATAGAATATATAAAATAATAAATACAATTTCATTCTTCTTACTATTTTCATTATTATATTTTATAGGTATAGAAATAGTATGTGATGGAATTTTACATATTTATTCTCTATTTATTGTCATATTAACCGGATATATTGAACACATAATTGCAAAGAATATAAAATGATGTTAAAATTATAAATAGGTGATAGTATGTCAAAGAAACATAAAAAGCATATGTCGGTTCAAGCAAGAAATAGACTTTTTTTCCTAAGACCTATTTGTATTTTTTTAGTGTTTTTTTTGATTATTACTATTGTTTCAAACACTATTACTTTATATAAGCTTAATGATGAAAAATTAGAAAAAGAAAAAACTTATACAAAATCACAAGAGAAATCAGAGTACTTAAAAAATGAAATAATAAAACTTAATAATCCAGAATATTTAGCAATGTATGCTAGAGAACAATATTCATATTCGAAAGATGGAGAATTAATTTTAAAAATAAATAAAAATGAAGAAGAAAAATTAGAATCATCAGTTGAAAATAAAAATGAAAAAGGAAATTATAATAAGTACATAGTACTTGGAATAAGTATATTTATACTTTGGTCATTTATATCACTAATAAGAAGAAAAGATGATAAATCAAATAACGAAAAAAGTGTTTAATCATAAACACTTTTTATCTTTTTTTTAAACTATTAATTATTTCGATATTATCAGTAATTTTAAATTCTTCTTTTAATTTAAATTTTTTTATACTTGCTATAATACTGTATGGAAAAGCTTCAACTAAGCTATTATATTTTTCTACTATATCATTATAGTATTTTTTTAGTGCTACTATTTCAGATTCTGATTCAATTAAATCAATTTCAATTTTTGTATATTCATCATTTTCTGCCAATTCTAATTCAATTTCTGAATATTCATGAAATTCTTTAATAGCATCATATAATTTTTCATCTAATTGAAAATTATCTAATTTTTGCGATCTTATGTTAGAAATAGTCCCTATAATTTCTTTATCTGTATCAAGTACATTTTTTATGACATCAATTGATTTGTTTAATAAATCAAATCTTTTATTTAAAATAGTTTCAATATTTGCTTCTGCCTCATTAATTCTAATTAGATATCCTTTAAAATTATCGAGTGTTAGAATAAAAAATACAGTAGCAATTATAAAAATAACTATAAATACAAAAATAACTAGTAGCATTACCATAAAATCACCTATTATGATTATAGCAAAAAAAACAAAATTTTACAATTATTGACCGTTAGGATAGAACGCTTCACTAGTATTTATTCTTTCATCAAATTTTATATAATTAACATATATTAATAAAAGTAAATACCAATTTCCAGTATTTGGATCACTTAATATAATATGATCCTTTCCAGACTGTTCAATAATTCCTCTAAAAACTCTATCTTTCCATTCTATAGAATCCGCAAATGACATATATACTTCCACTTGTTTTCCTCTATTTAATCTTAATATATTTTCAATATAAGATTGCTCATCCTGTGGATTATACATAGTCATATTAGAATAATTATTATTCAAAAATATCATCCTTTCTTATATATTTATATTAATTAAATTTTATAAATATGATTGTATTAATTATATATTATTGATTATTTGTTTAATGTTGACAAAAATATATATTTTATGGTAAGATTATTGAGTCTTCAATGAAGACGTCTTTTTTTGTATATTAGGGTGTTTATACAAAATTATAATAATTATAATTTAGATAAAATTTCGTTTTATTTAATTTGGGAGGTTATATGTCAAAAATAATTGTTATACCAAATAACAAAAATGACATTGAACAAATATCATCTAGTAATTTTGCTTTGATTGGTATAGAAGGGTATAGTGTAAATACTTTTAATATTAAATTAGATGAAATAGAAAAAATATGTCAAAACAATAACAATATTTTTTTATCTCTAAATAAGAATATTTTAAATAGTGAATTAGTTGATTTAGAAAAAATATTATTAAAAATATCTAGTTTAAATATTGAAGGATTATTTTATTATGATGTAGCAGTAGTTAGTATAGTAAGAAGACTTAATTTAAAAATAAATTTAATATGGTCAGCAGAGCATTTAACAACAAACTATTTTACAATTAACTATTGGAGTAATTATGGTGTGGATAGTGTTTTTATATCTAACGAAATCACTAAAAATGAAATATTAGAAATATCTAATAATACTAAATCTAAATTAATTGTTCAATTATTTGGATATATTCCTATGTATGTATCTAAAAGGCATGCAATTAAAAATTATTTAAATTATTTTGATTTAAATTTAAATTCTACTAAGTATTCTTTATATAAAGAAGAAAAAAAATATTCAATATTTGATAATCAGGATGGTACAGTAATATATTCTAATTTTATATTAAACGGATTAAGAGAATATTTACAATTAAAAGATAAAGTCGAATATATATTAATCAATGGTTATGAAATAAACGATAAAAAGTTGTTTGATGTTATTAATATGTTTAAGGATGTGCAAGAAAGTAATATTGATATTTACGAAGAAAAATTAAATAAAATGTTTAGTAATTTAGAAAAAGGATTTTTATACGAAGAGAGTATTTATAAGGTGAAGAAAGATGATAAAAAAGCCTGAATTATTAGCTCCAGCAGGGGATATAGAGAGACTAAAAGTTGCTCTATTATACGGTGCTGATGCAGTTTATTGTGGAGGATATGATTTCGGATTAAGAGCAAATGCTTCAAATTTTAGTTTGAATGAATTAAAAGAAGGTACACAATTTGCTCATTCATTAAATAAGAAAGTTTATGTTACAGTTAATATTGTTTTACACAATAAAGAAGCTAAGGAAGTATTAAATTATCTAAAACAACTAGATGAAATTGGTGTAGATGCAATAATTGTAAGCGATCCTTATATTGTTGATATAGCTTTAAAATATACTAGGTTAGTTGTACATTTATCTACTCAACAGTCAACTATGAATTATGAGGCATGTAAGTTTTTTTCTGAACAAGGGGTAAAACGTATAGTTCTAGCTCGTGAGTGTAGTATGCAAGATATAAAATCAATAAGAGATCACTTACCTAATTTGGAGTTAGAAACTTTTATACATGGCGCTATGTGTGCAGGAATAAGTGGAAGATGTGTACTATCTAATTATTTGACAAAAAGGGATGCCAATAGAGGTGGATGCAGTCAAATTTGTCGTTGGAATTTTAAACTATTAGACGATGAGGACATACCTATAGAAACAGAAAAAGACTTTACATTATGTAGTAAAGATTTATCTTTATTATCATGCATACCTGAATTGATTAATTTAGGAGTAGCTTCATTTAAAATTGAAGGAAGAATGAGATCAATATATTATATTGCAACCGTTGTTTCAATTTATAGAAAAGTTATTGATGAATATTGTAATCATAAAGAAAGTTATGAATATAATAAAGAGTATGAAAAGGTATTAAGAAGATGCGCCAATAGAGATTCAGTAGTTCAATTCTTTAATGGAGTAAACGATGAAACTTGTAGCTATTATAATGGTAGAGAAGAAATATCTAATCAAGATTTTATTGGGGTAGTATTAGATTATGATGAAAAAAATCATATTGCAACAATAGAGCAAAGAAATTATTTCAAAAAAGGCGATCAGGTAGAAATATTTAGTCCTTTTCATGAAACTATAAAGATAACAGTTGATAAAATATTAGACACAGATGGAAATGAGATAGAAATTGTTAGACATCCAAAACAAATAGTAAAAATTAATGTTAATTCAAAATTATATAAATATGATTTTTTAAGAGTTGCCATTGTTGACAATGAACTTAAAAAGTAGTATTATTTTGTAAATCGATTTAGAAAGTAAGGTTAAGGTGATAATATGAAAAAAGAAAAAGAAATCTTTTTAACAGAAGATGGTTTAGAGAAATTAAAGGCTGAATTAGAAGAATTAAAAATGGTAAAAAGACCAGAAATAATAACTGCACTTAAAGAAGCAAGAGCACAAGGTGATTTAAGTGAAAATGCAGAATACGATGCAGCACGTAATGAACAAGCTATTGTTGAGGCAAGAATTAGAGAATTAGAAGCAATGATAGAAAAAGCTACAATAATTAAAGAAGTTAGCACAGATGTTGTTTCTTTAGGTACGAAAGTTACAATTGAATATATTGAAGATAATGAACAAGAAGAATATTCTATAGTTGGTAGTAAGGAAGCAGATCCATTTTCAAATAAAATATCAAATGAATCTCCAATTGCTAAAGCAATAATGGGCTCTAAAGTAGGAAGTATTGTCAGTGTAGATAGCCCAAATGGAAAATACGATGTAAAAATTATATCAATAGCATAAACTAATTAGGGAGATAATTTTATGACTTACAGGAATACTTATGAAAAAATTAAACTTGATAATATTAGATATAATGTAGAAAAAATAATCAATTCATATCCTGGATATAAATATTATATTGGTGTAGTTAAAGCGGATTGTTATGGGCATAATACAAATAAAGTTGTAAAATCAATAATTGATGGTGGTTGTAATTATCTTGCAGTATCATCATTAGATGAAGCTTTAGAAGTTAGAAAAGATTTTGATATTCCAGTATTATGTTTAGGAATAATAGATGAAAAATACATGGATATTTGTGAAAAAAATAATATAGATGTAACAGTAGCAAGTCTAGAGTATTTTAAGAAAATAGAAAAATATAAATTAAATATTCATATAAAAATAGATACTGGTATGAATAGGTTAGGCGTTAAAAATAAGGATGAATTCAGTAGTATAGTTGAAAGTATCCCTAATAGTAATTTATACCTAAAAGGAATATTTACTCATATATATGATGCTAATAACGAAGAACATACATATGAACAAATTAATAAATTTAAAGAAATTACAAGTAATGTTGATTTAAGTAAGATTGATATTGTTCATATACCACAATCAGATACTTTAATTAACTATCCAAAGCTTGACTTTTGTAATGGATGTAGACTTGGTATAATTATGTATGGTTTAACTAATAATCAATTAGGATTAAAAGATACACTACAGTTATGTAGTGAAGTTATCGATATAAAGAAAATATCAAAAGGTGAAACTGTAAGTTATAATGGAAATTATACAGCACAATCAGATGAATTAATAGCAGTTGTATCTATTGGATACGCAGATGGAGTAAATAGGAAATTATCAGGTGCATACGTATATATAAATGATAAAAAATACCAAATAGTTGGAAATGTATGTATGGATATGATAATGGTTAAAATAGATGATAGTGTAAAAATACATGATACAGTATACATATATAAGGATATTGAACATATAAAATATTTAAGTAATTATATAGATACAATTCCATATGAATTAATATGTAATGTATCAAAAAGAGTTGAAAGAATATATGAAAGCTAGAGAAAAATCTCTAGCTTTTTGATATTATTTTGTCTATTAAACCATAATCTAGTGCCTCATCACTACTCATGTAGTTATCTCTATCAGTATCATGTTCAATAGTAGAAAGACTTTGATTAGTATTATGAGCTAAAATATTATTAAGTTTATCTTTTAATTTTAATATATGTTCTGCAGCTATTTTTATTTCAGTTGCTTGTCCTTCTACTCCTCCTAGAGGTTGATGTATCATTATTTCACTATTTGGAAGTGAATATCTTTTTCCTTTAGCGCCACTAGATAATAAAAATGCAGCCATACTTGCAGCTAAACCAATACAGATAGTAGAGACATCACTTTTTATAAAATTCATAGTATCATATATTGCCATACCAGCGCTAACACTACCACCAGGAGAATTAATATATATACTTATATCATTATGATTAATTGAATCTAAATATAATAGTTCTCCTATAATTATATTTGCCAAACGATCATCAATTTCACTTCCAATAAATATAATTCTATCTTCAAGTAATTTTGAGTACAAATCATATACTCTTTCACTGTTATGAGTTTTTTCTATAATATTTGGTATAATCAAGATATCATCTCCTATACTTATAATAATCAATATAGTTTTAATTATTCTAAAAAAATAATGACAAATATATATTTTTTTGATAAAATTATTATGAGAATAGAGGGATTAAAGTGCAAAAAGAAGTTAAAATTACATATAATGATGAAAGTGAAAAAAAGGTATTAGTTGGAACAACATTAAAGGAATTAAGTTCTACATATCAACAATATTTTAAATATGACATTTTAATTTCAAAAGTAAATAATGATATTGTAGAATTAACTGATACTATATCAAAACGTTGTAACATTAGATTTTATGATAGAAGCTCAATGTTAGGTCATTGTGTATATTTTTCAAGTGCTAATTTCATACTAATATTAGCAGTTAGAAATGTCTTAGGAAAAGATGCAGAAATTGAATTTGAACATTCTTTAGATAATGGGGTATTTTGTAATATTAAAAATGCAAATATTACTAGATCTGTAGTAAAAAAATTAGAAGAGGAAATGCAAAGAATTGTTGAAGCTGACTATAAATTTGAAAAATTTAGTGTATCTAGAACAGATGCCATGAAATATTTTGAAAATAATAATCACATGGATAAAGTTAATGTTTTAAAATATATATCTAATACTTATATTAATTTATATAGGCTAGACGATTTGTATGACTACTTTTATGGTAAACTTGCTTATAGTACAGGACAAATCAATGATTTTAAACTTACATATGTAATGGGAAATAGTTTAGTTTTATCAATACCAACGTTAGTAAATCCAGAATATACATTAGACTACGTTCATCATGAAAAATTGGCACAAGCCTTTGAAAAAATTGAATATGTATCAGATAGATTAGGAATAGAACACGCATCAGATTTAAACAAAATAGTATCAAGTGCAAAAAGTACAGAACTTATACTTAACTCTGAAGCATATTATGATACACAACTTCAAAAAACAGCTGAAGAAATTATAAAAAGAGGCGATGTAAGGTTAGTTCTTTTAGCCGGACCATCAAGTAGTGGAAAAACTACTACATCAAAAAAACTTATGACAAATTTAAAATGTAGGGGTATGCATGTAATACAAATATCTGTAGATAATTATTTTGTAGATAAAGAAAAAACACCTATAGGTCCGGACGGAAAGTATGATTTCGAATCTATACATGCTATTGATTTAGATTTATTTAATAGTCATTTAACAGATTTAATGAATGGTAAAGAAATAGAAATGCCAATTTATAATTTTATAACTGGAAAAAGAGAATACAAAGGTAACTTCCTTAAATTGAATGATGGAGATATAATGATAATAGAAGGTATTCATTGCTTAAATGATGAATTAACTAAATCTATAGAAAAGAAATATAAATATAAAATTTATATAAGTCCTTTAGTAGAACTTAATATTGATGAACATAATCATATACATACAACTGATATTAGAAAATTACGTCGTATAGTAAGAGATAGTAAAACAAGAGGTAAAGGTGCTTCCGCTACATTAAGTATGTGGTCTTCAATAAGAAAAGGTGAAGAAAATAATATTTATCCATATCAAGATGAAGCAGATCAGGTAATCAATTCTTCATTAATATATGAGATAGGTGTATTAAAAACCTATGTTGAACCATTATTATTTTGTGTGGATGAAGAGGATGAAGTTTATCCAGAAGCATTACGACTAATAAATTTCTTAAGAAACTTTTTGCCAATACCTAGTGATGATGTGCCAATAGATTCAGTATTAAGAGAATTTATTGGTGGAAGCTGTTTTAAAGATTAATAGGAGGATGATAAAATGATAAGAGTTGCAATAAACGGATTTGGAAGAATAGGTAGATTAGCATTTAGACAAATGTTTAATTTAGATGGTTATGAGATAGTTGCCATAAATGATTTAACTAGTCCAGAAATGTTAGCACATTTATTAAAGTATGATTCAGCACAAAAAAAATACGAATTAGCTGATACTATAAGTTATACTGATAATAGTATAATAGTTGATGGAAAAAGTATTCCAGTATATTCTAAAGCTGATGCTTTAGAATTACCATGGGCTGATTTAAATATTGATGTAGTTTTAGAATGTACAGGATTTTATTGTTCAAAAGAAAAATCTATGGCACATATTAATGCAGGTGCTAAAAAAGTAATAATTTCGGCACCAGCAGGTAATGATTTACCAACAATTGTATATGGAGTAAATGAACAAACACTAACTAGTGAAGATAAAATTATATCAGCAGCAAGTTGTACAACTAACTGTTTAGCTCCAATGGCAAATGCATTAAATAAATATGTACCTATTGTATCAGGAATAATGACAACAGTACATGCTTATACAGGAGATCAGATGATACTTGATGGACCACATCGTAAAGGTGATTTAAGAAGAGCAAGAGCAGGAGCAATTAATATAGTACCTAATTCTACAGGAGCTGCAAAAGCTATTGGACTTGTAATTAAAGAATTAGATGGTAAATTAATTGGAAGTGCTCAAAGAGTCCCAGTTCCAGATGGTTCACTTACTATACTAGATGCTGTTGTTTCAAGAGAAGTAACAAAAGAAGAAATAAATGCTATGATGAAATCAGTATCTAATGATGTATATGGATATACAGATGAACCAATAGTTTCTAGTGATATAATAGGAGATACTCATGGTTCTGTATTTGATGCAACACAAACTAAAGTAATTAATTTAGGAAATGGACAATCACTTGTACAAGTTGTTGCATGGTATGATAATGAAAACTCTTATACATCACAAATGGTAAGAACAGTTAAATATGTAGCAAATGTGTAAAGTTATAAGATATAGAGCATACTATTATTGTATGTTCTATATTTTTTTGCTATAATTAACTAGTGAATAGGAGTAAATGGTATGGTATTAATTTTATTAGCTTTATCAGTACTACCAGTAATAATATTTGGTGGTATAATATACAAAAATGATTTTGATAAAGAACCAACATCAATATTGATTAAATTATTTTGTTGTGGAATTGGTTCGGTATTTTTAACGCTATTTTTAACGTTTTTATTAAATACAGTTGTGCCATTTTTCGGAAGTAATACAGAAGAATTAAATATTATTGAATTAATACCATATATATTTATAGGAGTTGCATTAATAGAGGAATTTTCAAAGTGGATATTTGTTTATAAACTTGAATATAATGATAATGAATTTAATCACTTATATGACGGTGTTGTTTATGCAACTTTCGTGTCATTAGGATTTGCTTGTATAGAAAATATAATTTATGTAATGCAATCTGGTATTCAAACTGCAATAGCGCGTTCTATTTTAGCTATACCTGGACATTTATGTGATGGTATAATGATGGGTTATTATTTATCTATGGCTAAATTAGCATTATGTAATGGAAATAATAAGGAATTAGCTAAAAAGAATATTTTACTAAGTTTAGCTATACCAACAATTGCTCATGGAGTTTATGATTATCTATTATTTGCAGGGGAAGTAAGTGGTAATGATATATTTATCATGGTATTCTTTGCATTTGTAATATGGTTTTTCACATTTGCATATAATAAAGCAAAACAATTAGCACACAATACATATAATTTAAATCCAAATTATATATCAATAACACAAATAAAGAAAATGAATAAGGCATACAATCAAGCTACGTATAATAACTATAATCAAATGAATGTACAACCGGTAGTTTATCCAAATCAAACTAATCAACCTAAAAATATTCAACAACAATCTAATAATTATTGTACAAATTGTGGGGCTAAAGTAGTAGGAAATTTTTGTTCAAATTGTGGAAAACAAGTAAAATAATATAATAATTATAATGTAAATAAAAAAAATTAAATAAAAACTGTCAATAACTTTTGAAAATGTCTCAAAAAAAACTAAACATTAACGGGAATTTTTAACCCGTTTTTTCTTTACTT